>JBFILF010000166.1:0-10246 GCA_041599835.1 Pirellulaceae bacterium | reverse complement strand
GCCAGTGCCGTCAACAAAGCCAATTCGCCCAACAAAATCAATGATACTTCCAGCCGCGAGAATCCGATCACGCGTAACGTGGCCAATTCTCGACTTTGTTCCGACAGCGAAATCCGGGCGCTATTGTAGACCACGCCAAAAGCAATGACTGCCGCGAACAATATGTTAAAACCCCTCATCACCAGCAGATTTTCGGCAACCGTGTCCTCAAAACTTTTCAGGGCGGCCGCTTTAATGGTCACGCCCGAAACGCGCGGCGTTGCCTTGAGCGTTTCGTAAATGCGCTGGTGGGCCAGCGAATCGGCTTTGATAAACGCACCGGAAATCACGTGTCCCTCCTGAAGCATTCGATTCAGGGCATTCATGTTCATGTAGGCATTCGTTCCGCTGAATTCCTGGATCACCGACGCCACCGGCACCTGATACCGGCCCCGTTTGCCTTCCAGCACTTCCACATCCACCACGTCACCCAACGACACGCCCATCAGCTGCGCCAGCTTGTCGGAAAGCAATAATCCGTGTGGTGGAATCTCAATGACCCGTTCGTCGGTATCAAACACCCTAAACAGATCGCGCCGCGACTCCAATCCCATAATGCCCACGCGTCGCGAGCGGTGTCCGTTGCGAAACCGGGTGGCAACTACGCGAAACGGCTCTTCCTGGATGACACCCGGCAAATGCGCCACGTCATGCAACGTGGAGCGATTCGTCGGCTCCACAAACGAGATCATCATGTCCTGGCGTTGGGCCACCCGAAATTGAAAATCCATGATGTACATCACGGCATCCAAAGTGAAACTGCCCAGAATCATGATGGCCACCGCCATCGAAATCCCGATACAACTAAGCAACGCTTTCAGCGGACGCCGCTCGAGCTTGCGCAGAATCATTCGCAACACTTGCGGAAACAAAAATCCGATGCCGGTTCGCTCGACAATTGTCTCCCGGTAATTGGCCGGCGGCTCCGGTCGCATCGCCTGTGCCGGCGGCAGCCGGGCGGCCTTTCGCAATGACGCCAGCGTGCCCAGCAGCGCCGCCCCGCAACTGAGTGCCGTGGCGATCGACAACGTGGACAAATCAAACTCGAAAAAGAAAACCGGGAATTTGTAAAAGCGGGCATACAATTCCGTCAACGACTTGCCCAGCCACCAACCGAACGCGGTTCCCAGGACCACGCCGATCAGCGTGATGGCAAACACCATTTTCAAATAATGCACGCCAACTTGCCAGTTCGTGTAACCGAACGCCTTGAGCGCGGCAATCTGTTCTCGCTGCAATCCGATGATGCGGGCGATCACGATGTTCAACAAGAACGACGCCACTAACAAGAACAATACTGGCGCGACCAGCGCCATCGAACGCAGCTGACGGATTTCATCCGAGATGAATTGGTGCGAAACATGGCTTTCGCGGCCGTAAGCCCCAAATGAACCGTAGGACTCGAGAATCTCATCCATCCGTTTGATGACTTCCGCCTGGCGTGCCCCGCGCAGCAATGTCACGCTGACGTTGTTAAACGCCTCCTTCATGTCGTAGGCGGCCTCCAACTGATGTTGGCTCATCCAGAATATGCCGAACTGTTTGTTGTCGGGCAACAAATTGCCGGGCGGGATTTGAATGATGTACTCGGGCGACAACACGATGCCGACGATTCTTAGCGTCTGGTACCGGCCGTTGATGACCGCCGTCAACGAGTCGCCCGGCTGCAACTGATGCGCTTCGGCAAACGACTCGGCCACCAGCACTTCCTCCGCTTTGCGCGGCTCGATCCAGCGGCCTCGACGCAGGTGCAGTGAATTCAATTGCGGTTCATGGTCGTCGGGAATGGAAATCAAGCGGCCGGTTGCCGGTTCCAACATGTCTGCCACGTTTAGCGTCACATCCAGCACAATTCGCGCCTGGGCCCGCGCCACGCCGGGAATCTGTTCAATTCGATCCACGATCTTGCGCGGCGCTCGCTTCACATAAGCGAACACATCGGCAAACCGATACCGGTCGTAGTAGGAATCCTTGGAATTGGTCAACGATGCCAGTGCGCATAACGACATCACCAGAGTCGCTACGCCCGCGGCGATCACCAGGCAGATCGCCAGCGCCTGGCCTTTGATGGCCAGCAAATCCCGGATCATCTTTCGGTCCAGCGAGCTGATCAAATCGTTACCACTCCAGCTGCGTCGCCGTAATTTTGGTTTCGTTGCTAACGGTCGAGGCCACATGGCCGTCCGACAGTGAAATGACGCGGTCCGCCATCTTGGCGATAATGGCGTTGTGTGTAATCACGGCCGTTGTCGTCCCCAATTCCGTATTGATCCGTTCGATCGCCGCCAACACCAGGATGCCCGTCTGCACGTCCAGCGCGCCGGTTGGCTCGTCGCATAACAAAACGGCCGGCCGTTTGGCAATGGCCCGCGCGATCGCCACTCGCTGTTGCTCACCGCCGGACAACTGGGCCGGAAAATGATGGCGGCGATCGTACAACCCCACCATTTGCAGCGCTTCATCCGGGCTAAGCGGATTGGGCACAATCTCGGTGATCAGCGAAACGTTTTCCCGCGCCGTGAGACTGGGGATCAAGTTGTAAAACTGGAACACAAAGCCCACGTTTTCACGACGATATCGGGTCAATGCCGACTCGGAAAACTGCGTGAGTTCTTCGCCATGATAAATTACCTGGCCGCCGCTGGGCGAATCCAACCCACCGAGGATATTCAGCAGCGTCGACTTGCCGCTGCCGGACGGGCCCAGCAAGACCACAAATTCGGATTGATAGAGTTCAATATCCACCCCCCGCAGCGCGTGCACCTGGACTTCGCCCATGTCATAGATTTTGGTCAGGCCGCGAACGCGAAACACACATGGCGCGCCGGTGGCAACGAGATCGGATTGTGCTGTTTCGCTCATCAGTGGTTGTTTCTTACCGAGGCAAACGTTTTGCCGTTTCCCCGTCAATTGAACGAGCTAATTATACGACCGCTCGCAGTTCGCTGATACGATGATCTCACGCAATGATGGGACTTCAATTTTTCAAAGCGGATTCTTGCCAAGATTGATTCGTCACGTTCGAATGGACGGTTGGCGAAAATTTACGGGAGAACCATGCAAATGCGGCACCAGCGATTGGGATTGCACCAAGAAGTTTTGTTATTGGCCCTGAAGGACGAGCAAGGCGTTCCGTTCTCCGGCACTTGGCATTGTATCGCGCTAGGCGGGGCCGTCCTGTCCGAACTGATGCTCCGCGATATCGTCAAGGTGGACGACGAAGGGAAAAAATCGTTTTTGAAACTTGTCAATAAGAAACGCACCGGTGACGATGTGCTGGACGAAGCAATTGACAAGATCGCCTGTGCGAAACGGCGCGCGACGTTGCGGACCTGGGTGACGAGGATGTCGCAAATCAAACAGCTGCGACATCGGGTGGCCAGGCAATTGTGCGATTTGAAAATCTTGCGGGCGAACGAAAAACAAGTTTTGCTAATTTTCAAACAGCGCATTTATCCCGAACGCGATCATGGACCGGAGCGGGAGATACTGGCGCGAATAAAAGACGCCGTGTTTTCCACTGGGCAAGACGCGGACCCGCGAACGATCGTGCTGCTGTCGCTGGCCCACAGCAGCGGTTTACTGCGCAAGTTGTTTGACAAGCGGCGGCTCAAGTCGCGAAAGGCCCACATCGAAAAAGTGGTAGCGGGTGCCACTTTGGGCAATGCCACCAAACAGGCCATCGAGGCGGCCCAGGCCGCCGTGATGGTCGCCGCCATGGTCCCGGCCATCACCGCCGCCACGGTTCATTGAGCCCGTCTACCTATGGCGCCGGAGTGGATGTCGCGATGGGTTCCAATTGTCTTACCGAAGGTTTCGCGATCCCACTGAAAAACGCAACGACTTCCCCTGGACTTTTCGCTCGCACCTCGCGCGGGCTACGCCGCCACATGACCCAGTCCGAAAAACAATCCACGCCACAACCATTGTCACTACCGCTCTGCAGTAACCCGTTTGATGCGCAAGTCGGTTAATTGCTGTTATCAGTTGCAAATTCTCGCGAGACCAGCAGAACACAAGTGTTCAATGAACCTGTACCACCGAATCGGCGTCTGCTAAATTGACCGAGCGTTGTTGCAAAAACTGGTGGGCGGTTTCGCAACCGGCCTCGTGCGCGGGCCCCCTGAAAACAATTGCCCCGGTAGCTCAGCTGGATAGAGCAACTGACTTCTAATCAGTAGGTCGCAGGTTCGAATCCTGCCCGGGGTGCTTTGGTTACACCTCGTGCAACGGCTCGGTCGCGTCGCCGAAACGATCGAACTGCACGCCCATCTTGTCCATCATGCTGAGGTAGAGACGACACATTTGGCGATTGGAATCGTCTAAGAAATTCAGGTTTTGACCACCTTTGATGCGTCCGCCGGCTGTGCCCAGCATAACGACCGGCAATTGCGTGGCATCATGATGGCCATTGAGCATGCTGGAGCACAACATGATCATGGAATTATCCAATGCCGTGCTCTCCCCCTCCTGAATGGCGTCCAGGCGGCGGGCGATGTACGCCATCTGTTCAAGGAAAAATTGATTCACTTTCAACCAGTCATCCGTATCGCTGTGAGAAAGCAGATGGTGAATCATGTAATCCACGCCGAGATGTGGGAAGCGGAGAGTGCCGTGGTCGTTGTTCAGTTTTAACGTACAAATCCGCGTCGTGTCAGTTTGAAACGCCAACACCAGAATGTCACACATCAAACGCATATGTTCGACAATGTCTTGCGGGAAACCGTCTTTGGGGCGCGGCATGTTAGGCCTGGTCAACGACGGTCGCCAGCCCTGCAGTTCACCGCGCTTTCCGGCTCGTTCAATCCGCAATTCAACTTCGCGAACGGAATTCAAATACTCGTCGAGCTTGTGTTGATCGGTACTGCTGATGTCGCGCCGAACGTCTTGAGCATCTGCCAAGACCGCATCCAGGACACTCTTGTCACCGCGCTTGGCACCGTCCTGGAATAGCTGATCAAAAGCCTGTGCCGGGTAGATTTCCAGTGGTGTGGGAGTCGTCGGGCTGCTCCAGGAAATGTGAGAGCTGTAGAGCATCGAGTAGTTTTTGTGAACCGTTGGATTGGCTTTTTCGCAGCCAAGCACCAGGCTTGGCAGTTTGGTTTGACGCCCGATCCGCTGGGCCACGACCTGATCGAAACTTGTGCCACTGCGAACGGTACCGCCGGCAGATAGCGGCGCGCCCGAAAGCAGGTTGCCCGTTTGTGAGCTGTGGATGTTGCCTTTCAATGCCTCGGCGTTATGCAAACCACGAATAAAGACCATTCGATCGCGGAAGTCGTTGAGCGGATGAAGAACCTTACCCAACTCCATCGCCGCGCCCTGACCCTGGGCCCACCACTCGTGCTTGTGAAATCCGCAACCGGCGAACAGGATCGCCATCCGTGTCGGCGCCTTGCCGCCATCATCCTGGTTTCCGAAAACACCGCCCAGCGCCTGCAACGATTCCATCCAGGGAAGCGCTATCGTGACGCCCAGACCACGCAGCATTGTCCTGCGGCAAACGTGCTTGGTATTCATCTAGTTACCACTCGCTCGATTAATAAAACACGGGTCGGACAATTAGTTATCAGTTTCATTTCGGCCACGTATCTCTCGAAACTGCCGGCTCAACACGACCATCTCAACGGCCACGGAGGATCGATACCCATTTTCGGCCAGCTCCGTGACCATTTTATCGAGTAATGGTTCGTCCGAGAGCTGTATTTCCCGGCCCAGCGAATAGCCAAGCAGCTTGCGACAAAACTGCCGGACGACGTCCTGGCGACGTTTCGTTGCCAGATAATCGCGCAATCCGTTGATGCCCTCGAGTTCTGTTCCGTCGACGAGCCTGGTCTTTGTATTCACAGCCTGTGGACGAATTCGACCGATCGCGTCGTACTGTTCCAGTGCAAAACCGAACGGATCGATTTTGACGTGGCATATGGCGCAGGCCGCCACGCTGCTGTGATGCTCGATGACCTGTCGCGCCGTTAATCCACTCGGAACCTCGTCCGGCAACTGCGGCACATCCGCTGGCGGTCGCGGCAGACGCTCGCCCAACAGCGTTTCGTAAACCCAGTTGCCGCGGAGTATCGGGCTGGTGCGCGACGCGCCGGATTGGCTGGCAAGAAATGACCCCATACCGAGAACCCCGCCCCGGCCCTCGTCTCGCACCCCTTCAACCAGCCGCCACTGCTCACCTTTCACGCCAGCAATGCCATAGTGTGTGGCTAGCGACTCGTTCAAAAACGTGTAGTTCGCGTCGAGCAATCCCAGGATCGAACGGTCATTTCGGAACATGTCTTCAAAGAACTGAACCGTTTCTTCGTACATGTCACCACGACGCTCGACGAATTCGGGGTACAGCTTTTCGTTCTTGTCATCGTTCTTGTCAAAGTCGCGCAGGTGCAGCCACTGGCAGGCAAAGTGAATCGCCAAGCGTCGGATTCGGTCGTGGTGAAGCAAACGCCGAGTCTGTGCGATCAGCCCGCTTTCGCTTGTCAGCCGTCCGGCGAGCGCGACAGAACGCAACTCATCGTCCGGCGTCGACGACCAGAGGAAATAACTGAGACGTGAGGCAAGCTCCAAATCCGATACCGGCGCGGCAGATTTGCCCCGAGCCGGTTGTTCCAGTTTGTAAAGAAATGCTGGAGACATAAGAACGCGTGCCAGGGTCAGATGGATTGCCTGCTCGTGCAAAAGCCCGCGTCCCCGCAGGCGCTCGTACAAATTGCGAAGGTTTTTCTTTTCGGCAGCGGACAATGGACGGCGCCAGGCGCGGTCAGCAAATTCAATCACGGCGTTGACGTGAAGGGGCTCCGCTTGCAGCAGCTTCTTTCGAAACGCATCGGCTCGTTGTTTGATGGGCTGCTCCATTGGGGCGAGTGACTTTACCAAATCCGGTCGATCCTGTGTGGCAAATTCTGATATCTGTTCGAATGCCACAACCAGTTTTAATGGTTCCTGGCTGACGAAGTACAATTCGTCCCACAATCGATCGAGTTCGGCGGTCTGCCTTTTGTCCAGCATCAGACGCTTGAGTTTTTCGTCTTCCCGGTGAAACAATGTCAGCGTCACCACTTCGTCAACTGGAACAAGCCGCGCATAACAAAGCGCCGGTGGGAATAATTCTTGAAACTCACTGATGGCTGCTTCTACACGAGCCCGCGATAGACTGCCTGGGCGGACAAGAATCGGCAGGGCAGCGGAAATGGTATTCGGTTTCAGCTTGACGGTCGTCACTTGCAACTGAGCGCTACCTTCGCCGCCCGACACGGCGTCAAGCAGGCCGGTTGTGACGAACTCTGCACCGGCGGCCAACTCAGCAGGCAAACGAATTTGCACTTCGTGGGGCGCTTGCAAACAAAGATCGACTTTATCCACATGTAATCCACTTGGATGTTTGCCGAACATCGCCGGGTCCAATCCGTAACCGGTATTCAACGCGATTGGAGTTTCTTCGACCACATCCATCCAACCCAACGGGCCTTTCCAATCGAGCAATACCGCTCGCAGCTGTTTATCGGCTTCGTCAAGCGAAGTTGCGTTCTCCGCGGCCAATACGTTTTCAATTTTTAACGTTAATGCTTCAATCTCGGCTGCCGTCTTAGACTGGGCGATCGCAGTTTGCCAGCGGGCCAGAACGGACGCCGGCGGAATGGCCGATGCTGTTAGCGATTTGCTCGGGGTTGCGCAAAAATGCCACGTTTGCTCGTTGCCATAAGAATCGGGGAGTGGGTTGCTGTTAAGCACGTCGTCAACGATGTCAGAAGCGAGATTCCAAACGCGCTGTTGTCCGCCGACCTCGGATAACTTCAGGTCAATGTGGGTTGTATCGCAGGAGTGGTCATTCTCACGGGCATTCACAACCAGCGAGACGATGTCACCGACCTCAACAGCAAGTGCCTTATCGGTGTTGAATCGTTGCTGGCGTCCGTTGTCGATCAGGCCTTTTTGGAGAACCGTCTTTCCAGATTCCGAGATCACTTCCAGTCGCCAACCGGCGCCGTTTCCACACTGGTTGTCAGCGTCTGCCACAAAACCCTCTATGGCAACGCTCGTGTTAAGCGGACTTTGCCAGCTGACCACTGATTCGACGGTAGGTGAAGGATGAACCGTTACGCCGCGCGGCGGCACGGTCAGCGTCAAAAAACTGATGGGTTGATCGGATCGATTTGTCAGCAAACTGGGAGTTAGACTGCTACCCCAGCCGTTGATCGCCTCGTAATTGGCCATCCGCGTCAACCGCTCGGTAAAACGCCCAGTAATCTTGCGTTCAGAACGATTCCCGAATCCTGCAAGATTATTCCAGTTTCGGAGCAATCGCGGATTAAGTTCAAGCGCCTGGGCCAATTCATCAATCGATTTCGAGGATGATCGCAATTTGGCAATGGCTTCGATGTACTGCCTCGTTCGCGCGGACTCAAACGCAATGGTCAGTTTGATTTGTGCGGCCAATGCTCGGACATCGCGGAGCAGTAACGGTGGACGCGCGACGCCGGTTTCGTCCGCTTTGAATTCGATACGCGGGCGTTGCCAGACAACAAAATCCTGTTCGTTACCATCGCCAAGATCGCTGGAATTAAGATAGATGACGATGTCCGAGCCGATGGCCGCATCGGGGAGTTTGAAACGAAATTGCTGAAGCGTCGTGATCGGCGTCACCGCCTGCATCCAGGACGTCGGACCACCTTGTCGACCGATGTGGCCTACCGGATTGAATTTCCAGAGCGCTTTTTGTGCGCGGGCGATGTCAGCCGCCAGCGATGCCGCGTCAGGCGGCTTTGCTCGCCGCCACTTTTCCCGCAAGGGATCCATCAAGAACGAAGGCCGGTCAATCGAATCACGTGTGAGTGCCTTCCATAGCGTTGCCAGATATCGAGCGTTCAAACCATGTTCGCGAGCAATGTTGTCGATCGCAGTCCGCCCGTTGTTCAGCTCGTCCCGTGCCGCAATTGTCGCGGCCAGATATTTTTCCAGCGGTAACAGCCCGCCTTGGTTCGTGTTGAACTTGATACCTTGCAGATCGATCAGAGCGCCGCCGCCGTCTTCGGTAAATTGGCGATAGAATGCCTGGATTTTGGCCAGTAATTCGTCGGTCTGATCGCGACGTGTGGTGTTGGCCGAAAAACGGACGCCGTCAGGAAGCAGGACCAGGTGATTGGCAACGTGTTTGGCTGCGTCCATGTATTTTTGAACGAGCCCCGGCGACATCCCTTGTCCGCTGCCGACATTGGTGAATCCCTCGCCCGCCGCGCCATCGATGGGAAACTCCCGGGTTGGGTCGAGCGACTCGATGCCCGTCAGATCACGGATGGTGTAGGTGTACTCGGCGTTATTGAGCCGGCGCAGGACGAGAGGCCCTGGATCTCCGGCGCGCGCTTTCGCTTCACTGGCCAGGACCCACCGCACCCAGTTTTGCAACTGTGTGCGCTCGGCGTCGGTTGGCTGATTGGCACCCGTTGGTGGCATCTGTCCGCTATCCAGCATCTGGCGAACCTTCTGCCAGACATTTGTCTGTTGGCGAACGTCAGCGGTCGTCTGAAAAAGGGCCAGATCAATATCCGCTTCCGACGTGTCGTTTGCATGGCATTCGTAACAGTAACGCTTGAGCAGCGGTCGAATCGCCGATTGATAGTCGGATTCCATCGCAACCGCATCGTCTTGTGCGCGCAACTCATAATGGGGCCCAAAGAACACCGCCAAGCCGTGAAGCACTGCAACGATCAGCACGCCTCGCAGCGCTAGGAACAACGTGATTGGTCTAAGTTTCAAATGTTCCATTGCGGCTCGTTTTACGGGCTCATTTGAAGGAGAGCGCGTCAATCTCATCCTGGTTCGGTTCCCGTTACCCTGCTGTTTCATGTAATCCCTATCGCCGTGATCGCCTATCGCATCAAACGCCTGGGCGACGAGTCGAAGTTGTTGTTTAGATTTACCCTCGTTGCGCGATGTCCGTGAGCATGATTTCAAGCCAGGATTGATTCAATGACATTGCCGTGAACATCGGTCAATCGATAATCGCGTCCAGTGTGGCGATAGGTGAGGCGAGTATGGTCAAGGCCCATCAGGTGCAGGATCGTCGCGTGAAAGTCGTGGATGTGGACTGGGTTGTCGGCGACATGGATTCCGTACTCGTCCGATTCGCCGTAAGTAATTCCCGTCTTGACACCTGCCCCGGCCAACCAAGACGAGAAAACCCAGTGATGATGTTCGCGGCCCTTGG
>JBFILF010000165.1:0-10251 GCA_041599835.1 Pirellulaceae bacterium | reverse complement strand
GGGCTCGGGTCGCTGCTGGATGGTGGGCGGCGGCGCCTGGACCATTTGGTCATTGCTGTTGGGCGGAGGCGTGGTAAACCGCAACGCCAACGTCAAAGCAAACAAGGTGGCGGCCGCGGTCAACATCAATCGCGGACCCCAGACTCGCCAGCTGGTCTGGCCGCTGACTGTCGGACGTTTGCTCGCTTTGATTCGTTTGGAGTCGGCCCGCTCGATCGCCGGCAGCCGCGACTCATCGACAGTCTGCGGCCGCCGATATTCTGCGGGTCCGGCAAACTCCTGCGCGTACGATCGCCACACTTGTTGCTCGATGAAGGCCAGCGCCACGTCGCGCCAAGCTGCCACGTTGCCGTCGATCTGACGCAAGTAGGCGGCCCGTTCCTCGGGGCTGAGTTCACCATCGACGAGCCGCTGAACGATTAGTTCTTGTTCAAGCTTCATTTGTTTGCCTCGCATGTGTTGTCCGCAACCAACAATTTCCGCAGCCGTCGTTTGGCGCGCAACAATCGGTACTCGATCGTGTTCAAGTTGGCTCCCAGGTGCTGTGACAGCTGGCGATAGGTCCAGTTTTCCGCGTACTTAAGAATCAGGATCTCTCGGTCTTGCGCTCGCAATTGATGCAGGGCGCGGTGCACGATTTGACGTTGTTCGGTTTGCACCAGCCAATCCAACGCATCCGTTTGATCCTGGCTTGCGTCGCTGGGCATCAATTGCTGGATGCGTTCATTGAGTTTGCGTTTGCGGCCATTGTGCCGATGAAAATTGATCGTAAATCGCACGGCCAGTCGGTACAGCCACGGTGCAACTTTGGCTGGATCGGTTGGTTTGGATGCCTGGCGAAACACGGCTACCGCGATCTCCTGCAGCAGGTCCTCCACGGCGTGCGCGTCGCTCACGCGGCAGCGCAGCACACTGCGCAACCAGCGGCGGTTTTCCTGTAGCGCAGCCGGCCAATCGATTGCCGATTGGGGTTTGCCATTGTGACCGGCCACCCGGTCGAGCGTGGCTGATGATTCGTTCCGCGGCGTTTTCATCAAGTCTATAGTCGCCGGTGAAAGGTCCAGCCGGGCGAATAATTTGAAAAACTGCAGCTCTTTTTGCGGCCTGTCGGGTTCACTTGCCCCTCCTAAAACCATTCGCAAGGGTTCGGAATCCGGGAACGCCGTCGCTAGCGACTTGCCGTTTCACACGGCTTTGGCCGTTCGTCCCTACATCACTCCCCGGCTGCGATCATCCAGAGTTTTCTGGGCGCGGGACTGACGTTGGATTGGCCCGAGATAGGGCGATCGTTTGGCTAACGTGCGACCGGTGGCCACCATCGTGTTCCAGATCGGATTGCTCAAAAACTTGCGTCGTACGCCGGCAAAGCTATTGGCATAATCCCGTTCAAATCCGCCGGGTTCCACAGGTTTGATGGCGACGCCGTGGTGGCGCAAAAACGACTCGGCCGCCTGGTGGTGTCGCCGCATCACGTTGACTTCGACATTGGGAAAGATCTGTACAAAACAGCCACTGGCCGGCTCCACGACGCCACCCTCGACCAGGTTGCTGGTCGTCAACGTCGTCAGATTCTTGCCATCGACGCTGTCCAGCATCGAAACGATGTCGATCCCGATGCGCGCCGTATCGGCCACCGATTGAAAGACGGTGCCGTAAGCCGTCCCGTCGTCGAGAATCAGTGGGATTAAGATTACGGGCGGATGCGTGTTGCCAATCCGCGGTTTGAGTATCGTGTGAAACCCATGGCGTTCCATTTTGTGAGTGAGGTCCAAAAGCGGTTGGGGCACCGATCGATCTTGCAGCGGCGCCAGACGAACGGTTGTCGGCATGCTCCTCAGTACCGCCGCCAGCAGCAGCAACACCAGCACACAAATGACAATCGGCACAAAGAACAGGTAGCCGACAAATTCCGGCAACCCCAGCCGCGACGCAAAACCCGCCAGCAGCACGCTGCCGAGAAACACCGCCGCGAACGCAATCGCTGTTAATACACCTTTCAACGTGCCACCCTCTCGGCCTGGCTACTCAAGATCCGAAGCGTAACACCCAGCTCCAGGCAATGCCGCCATTATAACGCATCGACGCTACGCTGAATAAATGAGATCCGTATCTGTTCAAAAGTTATTCAAACTGATAACCGAATTGGTCGAGATCGTCGGCGTAAAGTTTTTCCGCCAGCCGCCGCAGGTGGTCGTCAAAGTATTCGTGATAGTGCTCGCGTTCGGTCCAGTTCGACATCGGCAATTGCGAGTCGCTCAAACCCAAGCGGCTGGCGACGTAATCGAAATCGGCCTGCAAATTCTCGAATCGCCCGACATAGTCGACAAATTGCAGCCCGTGATAGGGGTGGCTTTGCGGCAATATATGGTTTTTCAACCGCGAGCGGCCGGTGGGTTTGATTTGGTTGTAGCGGGGATGGCCAAACGGTGCCGCCGGGTCCAGGCCAATGTTCAGTACGTCTTCCAAGGTTAATTCGGTATCAACGTCGTCGGGCAAACGCCACTCGGAACCGATCGTCCCCTCCGTAAACATTTTCCAAGCCGACACGACCCGGTCGAACGGATTGCGAACAAAGCCGAACTTAAATACGCCGCACCACTCGTCGGGTAACCGGTCGCCAAACCACGGACCTTCGTACTGCCCATTGAAGAAGACGTTGCGAATCGAGTTGCCACCCGTTTTGGGAATATGCACGAACACGCATTTGGGCTGTTTGACGAGAAACAACGGCATGGCTTACGGATGGGCGAAGACTAAACGAATAACGGCTAACGAATAACGACTAACGACTAACGACTAACGACTAATAACTAAAACACCCCTGTCACGCGAACAGATCCAGGATCGGTTGGCCTTTGCCGTCTTCGGTGACGTAATACGGCCGTTGCTCGATCTGAAACGCGGCGTCCGGGGCGATCCCCAGCGCGTGCAAAATCGTCGCGTGCAGATCGGTCACCGACACCGGATCCCGCGTGGCCAACAGCGGTCGTTCGCCGGCAGTTTGCCCGTATTGGTAACCGCGACGGACCCCTCCACCAAACATCAACACGCTGCTGCCGCCGGTGAAGTGCCGGTGCAACCCGTAATGCTTTATTTCGGCCAGCGTGTCAGCTTTGGCGCGGGACTGATCGCGAGCGTTGCTGCCCGGCACGCCTTCGATCATCATGTCGCGGCTGAACTCGCTGGCCAGCACCACCAAGGTCCGGTCCAACAGCCCCCGCGATTCCAAATCCAGAATCAGCTGCGCCACCGGCTGATCGATTTCCTGTTTCATTCGCTTGGCGGTTTCGTGGCCATTCTCATGCGTGTCCCAGCTGAGGAAGGGTACGTATTCAGTGGTCACTTCGATGAACCGCGCGCCGGCTTCCACCAGTCGCCTGGCCAACAAACAGCCACGTCCAAATCGGCTGGTGTTGTAACGATTGAACGAATCACGCGCCTCCAGCGACAAATCAAATGCTGAGCGGTGCGGACTGCTGAGCAACCGATAAGCGTTGTCAATCGATCGCATCATGGATTGTTGATGGTAATCGTCCGCCAATTCCGCGGCCGGACTGTGAGCGATCAGCTTTTTCAGTTGTTGAAATCGTTTTTCAAACCGGGCGGGTGTCATTCCGGCAGGCGGTCGCACTGACTGGACGGCGTGCTCGGGATAGGGCAGCACAAAGGGACCGTACTCGGTTCCCAGAAATCCGGCCGTGTGAAAGGCTTTGAGCTCCTCTTTCTCGCCAATCCCCTCCAGCCGCTGACCGATGTCGATAAAGGCCGGAATGGCTTCGTTGCGCGGTCCCAACAGACGGGCGATCCATGCGCCCAGGTGCGGCGCGGCCACCGTTTGTGGCGGAACGTAACCGGTGTGCCAGTGATACTGATGACGCGAGTGAAGAATATGTCCGAGGTCTGGCTGCACGTGGCTGCGAATCAGCGTGCCCCGATCCATCACGCCGGCGATCTGCTGTAATCCCTCAGTAAATTGAATGCCATCTACGGCCGTGTCGATGGCTGGAAAGGTGCTGAGGATTCGCTCGACCGGCAACCCGATATCAAACGGCGCGTACGTTTTTGGATCAAACGTCTCCGGGGCCGCCATTCCCCCGGCCATCCACAACAGGATGCAGCTGTCCGCCGTGGCTGGTTTGGAAACGGTGCTGGTTGAGGCAGCAATCGGACGCGGCACGCCGGACGTCAACGCGAGCGCCGCAGCCGCAGCCGTGGACCGCAAAAATTCGCGTCGCACGACGTGCACTGACTCCGACTCGCCAAATTGTTTCATGAATTCATCGCACATGTTGAAACTCCGGCAGCATCACGACCATCCACAACAAATCCGCCACTTTTTGTTGGTCCGGATTGTCTCCCAGTGTTTGCTCGATCACTATTTTCTCACTGGGCGTCGGAGAGCGCGACAGGGCAAAGCAAAATACGTATTCGACCATCGCGTCGGTCTGCGGATATTTTTGTGGCAAATGTTCGGCGCCGATTTGCAGCGCTTGATACAACACCTGGCCGTTACCCAGATCCAATGCCTGCAGTGTGGAAAGTTGATCGTCGCGGGTCGACACCACTTGTTCGCGGTTGGGCCGGCCCAGCGAACGCATGAGCGGGTCCGCATGCACCAGCACGGCCCGCACCGGACGGGCGGGCGTCTCGCCGTAATCATCGATCTCCGCCACGCGTTTTTCCGGCGTCGTGCCGGTCAGCAGGCGCACGGCATCCACGAATTGTTCGGCCGTCAGCCGCCGTGCCAGCGGTCCGCGAAAAACAAATGCTTCATCGACCGGGCGTGTTTGTGTGGCGCACTGCGCCTGGTAGATCCGCGATCGGGCGATCGTTCTAATCGTATGCTTCAAATCAAACCCGTGGTCGACCAGGTCCGTTGCCAGGTAATCCAACAAGTCGGGACTCCATGGACGACTGGACATCACGTCGACTGGCTCCACCAGGCCGCGGCCCATCATACGGTGCCAGATCCGATTGACGATTGTCCGCGCAAACCGGCCGTTGTCAGGTGCGGTGATTAGTCGGGCGGTTTGTTCCAGTCGCTGCCGCTTGTCCGAATTTGGGTCGATGGCACCCAGCTCCGGCCACAAAAACTTTGCCTCGGCAAATTGCCCCGTTGCCTTGTCGCACCGAAACATCTCCAACGGTTGCTCGGCAACGATGGCCGCCATGCCGTAGGCATCGACAAGTTTCCAATCGTTGATGAAGCTGTCGTGACACGAAGCACACTTCAGATTTTCGCCCAAAAAGACCTGCGACACGTTCTGGGCAAATTGCACTTCTCGAATTTGGCTGGCATTGACATTGCCGCGCCATTTGATGCCATTGATAAAGCCCTGTGATGCCTCACCGGGATTGATCAACTCGCGGACGAACTGATCGTAGGGCTTGTTTTCATATAGCGAGCGGTGCAGCCAACGTGTGATTTGTTGCCGCCCTCCGTCGATGTAACCCGTCCCCGCATAGTCGTTCCGCAGCAAGTCATTCCAAAAGGTCATCCAGTGATCGGCGTAGTCGGCGTTTCTTTCCAGCAGCCGATCGACCAGTTGCTGACGGCGATCGCTGGCGGGATTCGCCAGAAATTTCAGCAGCGAATCTGGCTCGGGCAACAATCCCAACACGTCCAGTTGCAGGCGGCGGGCAAATGCGGCATCGTCGATCGGGTCCGGCCAGGTAATATCGTTTTGCTGAAAATAAGCGCCGATGATCCGGTCGATGGGCTGGCCGTCGCCGGAAGGCAACGGCGGACGCCGCGGCTGGATCGGCGCTTTCCAATTGGTTTCCTTAAACGTGAATCCCTCCTCCCACGTTGCATCACCGTCAATCCAGTCGCGCAGTGTCTTGATTTCCGCTGCGGTTAACGGCTGTCCTTCGGGCGGCATCCGATAATCGTCATCTCTCGATTCAATGCGGGCGATCAACTCGCTTTCGTCGGCATCGCCCGGCTGAATGACGTGAGATTCGATGAGCGACTGGCGAGTGTCCATCGACACCCCCCCTTGATATGTGCCGTTGGTATGGCACCGCGCACAGCGCTCGCGAAGAATTGGCAGCACGTCGTGGGCAAAATCCCGCGGCGCACCATTATCCTGCGCGGACAGGTACGGGCCGCCCACGGCGAAGGTGGCCATTACCGCAAACAGGGATTGTCGAAAAGTCAAAACAATATTCACAAAGACTCCCGGCTGAAGGGTCCACTTATTGTACCCGACACCGGTCTGATTATTCGATCGCTTAACGTCCGCCGCGGGCTGGTCCGGAACGCGCGTCACGATCTATTGCCGATAATCCTCGCGGCAGGGATGCCAAACATCGATGATTTTGCAATCGGTGATCGAGCGACCGGCGTGCGGCACGCCACCTGGAATCACCAGCACATCGCCGGCCTTGAGATGATGGGGCGTTCCATCCAGCGTTAACTCGAATTCGCCCTCCATCATGTTGAGAATCTGTTCGTGCGGATGCGAGTGTTCAGGCAGTGGGCAATTAGCATCGATTTCCCAATGCGCAACGGTCATTAGATCCGTATGGACCAGCTTGCCACGGTAACCGGTGACCGGCTCGAACACCGGTTGATCCTGCAGTTTAATCGGTGTCATGTCAGATGCCGTTTAGTTTGAACGCGTCGATAGGTGTGCCGCCGCCTGGGGCCTGCTTTGATATTACAAAATCCCGCCGGCTCGAACCACCAAAATGCGCGGCAGGGGAGTCTATCTGACCAGCCAGTCAGCGTACAATTCGGGCCGCCGGTCGCCCATAAACAATTGTTTGGCGTGAGACCGATTCACTTCGGACAGGTCCAAATCACAGTACAGAATTTCTTCGGTGCCTTGGCCGGCTCGCGCGATGACGCGGCCAGCCGGGTCGCATACGAATGACTCGCCCGCAAACTCGAGATGAGATTCTTTGCCGACGCGGTTGCACAAAGCGGTAAAGTAGCCGTTTTGAAATGCCGCCACTCGCATCTCAGCTTCGTACAGCCCGTCCGGCCACTCGTCGATGGCTCCGGCCTGGGGTACCAACACCACCTCGGCACCGCCCAGCGCCAGTGCCCGCATGTATTCCGGAAAGTGTCGATCGTAACAAATCGCCACGCCGATTTTGCCAAAGGGTGTTTCGTAAACCGGCGCGCCGCGATCACCCGGTGCGTAGTAATCTTTTTCATGGAAACAAGGGTAATCGGTGATATGTATCATCCGAGTCACACCCAGGATTTGGCCCCGCGTTCCGATCACCGGCGAGCTGTCGTAAGTCTGGTCGCCGCAACGTTCAAACAAGTTCAATGCAATGACGCATTGATGTTCAGCGGCCACTTCGCAAAAGGCTTCAGTCGTCGGACCGGGAATCGTTTCGGCCAGTTTCAAAATGTCGCCTTGAGCGCGGTGTTGCGGGAAAAACGTATCGAAGGCCAATTCTGCCGTGCAAACCACCTGGGCCCCGGCTGCGGCGGCCTGGCGGGCTGCCTGCAAACCGCGCTGCAGATTGGCCGAGCGATCTGCAAATGCGGGTTGTTGAATAAGTGCGATTTTCATTACCAAGCGGGCGGCTCCAATGTGGGGGGTTCTCGAGATGCACGATCTTAATTGATTGTGGGGATTATCCGACTCAGTTAAGACAGCTAGATTTTCGCGTCCATAATCGTTGCAAACCGCTCGTTACGATTCCACTACGCCGCAAACTTTTCCGCGATTCTCTACCAGATAATTTTGTCGCAACCGCTACCAATCTGAAAATGTATCCATCCGTCGCATTATTATCCGATGAATTTCATGCAATCGGGCAAGTTCCCAATAATCTCATTACGCCACAAAGGATTTGGAGCGGGACGGCAATCCAACATGGCCACCGTATCTACGCAACAAACGCTTGGTGAATCCGGAACACAACGGCCAAGAATTCCCGCGCCTTCGCGACGGATCATGGCGCCACCCGGTGTGGTTTGCCCCCATTGCCTGCAAGGAAACCAGGTTTATTTCAGCTCCGCGCAACGCCGGAAACCGCTCCACAAACAGGCGCTTTTTGCGTACTTGCGCTGCCATGCGTGTACGCACCGATTTCGTACCGTGCGATTTGGCCCGGCGTTGTTTATGGCGGCGGCCCTGGCGGCCCTGTTGCTGATGGGCATGGTCGTCTGAACGGTACTTTGGTGAGAGTTTAAGGCTGGGCTTTCCAGCTGGGAATTCTCGGACTTTTGCCAAAAAATCGTCCGTTCGCCAGGATTGGATTCTTGAAATCGTCCCGTCGGTTCATTAATCTTTATCCTGCTATTTCGAACTTCTGGGGGTAATCTGCCGGCTGGCGGATGCTTCGACTCAAGGCGGTTTAATGAAGTCTATTCTGTTGTGCCTTGCCGCGCTAGCGTTGGGCTGTGTCGTCGCTGTTGGCGTGTATTCTGAAAATGACACCGTCGGGCAGAACGGTCCGTCGGAGAGCGGAGTTATTGGCGCTGTTGACGAGCCCGGCCGCTAGGTCATCTAACCGATTTCAATCTCTGAATTAACCGTTTGTCACCGCCCAGTTGCCAGCCGCCCAGTTTCCGTCGGGATGACGGCGTGTTGCCGCCAAGACAAGCTCGGCGTTGTCGTGGCGGCCGATCCGGCCAAAAGGTTAGAATTGGCTGTTTGCCACGCGCTGCCAGTTATTCGTCGTTGGCACGGCGATGCGGGTCTGTCATCGCGCATCATCCATTCCCACTAGCGGGGATCAAATGCGGGGAATCAAACTGTGAAGAATCCATTGAGCCACATGGTTCAGGGGCTATGGCTGGCAACCGTCGCGGCGGCGCGTAGCGCCTTGATCATTGGCTGGATCGTGCTGACATTTTCCGCGTTGACGAGTTGCGCTCAGTCCAACCCCGATGCCCAGCCCCCACCGGTATCCAGCTCATCGTCGGCCGATCCAGTGTTGCCGGTGGCTCAACAGGAAGGGCAGCACACCAATCGGTTGATTGACGAGACCAGCCCTTACTTGCTGATGCACGCCCACAACCCGGTGAATTGGTACCCGTGGAGTGCCGAAGCGTTGCAGAAGGCCAAAGACGAAAACAAAGTTATCTTTCTGTCGATTGGCTACTCCAGTTGCCATTGGTGTCACGTGATGGAACGCGAATCGTTTCTCGACCCCGAGATTGCCAAGTTCATGAACGACCACTTTGTTTGCATCAAAGTGGATCGCGAGGAACGTCCCGACGTCGATGACATCTACATGACCAGCCTGCAGGTCTACAACCAGGTGGCTGGCACCGGCCGGGGCGGCGGGTGGCCTCTTTCGATGTTTTTGACACCGGCGGCGGAGCCTTTTTTTGGCGGGACTTATTTTCCAGCGCGCGATGGTGACCGCGGCGCCAGAATGGGCTTTTTGAGCATTCTAGAAACGGTACACGCCAGCTGGAATGAAAAACGCGACCAAATCAACCGAGATGCCCAGCTGTTGACGCGACTGACCCGCCAGCAGCTGGAGGGCGAACAGCAAGGCGATCCACCGGAGATTCGTCGTCGCTGGCTGAGCGACTGCCTGGTGGCGCTGCAGCAGGAATTTGATCCCGAGTACGGCGGTTTTGGGTTTCGCCGGCAGAACCCGATGATTCCAAAGTTTCCCGAACCTTCCAACCTGTTTTTTCTGATCGATGTGATTCGCCAGGACAATGGGCGAGCCGCTGAACAGGAAACGGCCAAGAATATGCTGGTGACGACACTCCAGCGCATGGCCATGGGTGGCATATATGATCATTTGGGCGGCGGGTTTCACCGCTACAGCGTGGACCGGTTTTGGAACATCCCGCACTTTGAAAAGATGCTTTACGACAACGGGTTGTTACTGAGCGTTTACGTTGACGCCTACCAGATCACGGGCCGCGACGAATTCCGCGCAGTGGCGCAGGGGATCGCCGAGTTCGTGCTGCGGGAGATGACCGATCCTCAAGGCGGCTTTTATGCCGCGCTCGACGCCGAATCAGAAAACGAAGAAGGCAAGTTCTATCGCTGGGAAAAATCGGAAGTTGAGGCCAGCCTTTCCCAGGATGATTATGCTTTGTTCGCCCAAGTCTACGGCATCGATCGGGCGCCGAATTTCGAAGGCAGATACTACGCGCCTCAATTGGCCAAACCGCCCGCCGAAATCGCCGAGGAGTTGGAGCTGACGTTCGAGCAATGGGAACGGAAACTGGCCCCCATCCGCAGCCAGTTGCTCGAAGTCCGATCGCGCCGCGAGCGTCCCTTGACCGACAACAAGATTCTGACCAGTTGGAACGGG
>JBFILF010000164.1:0-10312 GCA_041599835.1 Pirellulaceae bacterium | reverse complement strand
TGTTCGGCAATCTGGTGATAATTCCAATTCTGCGCGTATTTCATTAACAACAATTCTGCGTCGGTTGAACGGATATTGGCCAGAGCTTTGCGCACCGAGGCATGCCGTTCGTCGGACAACAACCACTCCAGCGGCGAATGCTCGCGAACGTCGCGTTCCGTCGGTCGGTATCGATCCGCGTATCGCCTGGTGAGATTTCGGGAACGGCCCATTTTGCGCCGATACAATAACGACTGGCGAACGGCCAAACGGTACAACCACGGAGCCACTTTTTGCGGATCATTAATCGGTGCACTTTGACGAACGGCAGCCAATGCTACTTCTTGCATCACATCATCCACCGCTTGCGGCTCGCCCAATCGCACATAAACGATGGTGCGTAACCAGCGGTCGTGCTGCGACAGTATCGAATCCCAATTAAATCGATGTGGCGCAGCTGGGTTTGTGGGGGGCGGATGCCCCGACGGCTGGCCCCCGCGAGGCTTGGGCAGCTGATTCATCTGGCCTCTTTCTCTAATCCTGTCGCCGCCCCCGAGCACTTCTTGCGTGCAATCCGCACGCGGCTGGGGAAGACTCTGGCTGCTTCTTCGGTTCCATTCCGTGTTTCCAACTGTGACTCCCTGGCCGTGTCTGCTCGGTGCCGCCGTGGCCGGACGCCGGTGATAGACCTGGCTATTCCCATCGTCCATAATGTGCGGTCTCGTGGCCGCGACGCAGTCCCGGCAACATGGCCGTAGAGTCAGCCTCAATTTTAAGTGTTAAACCGGTGTGATGAAATGATCCAATCGACGCGTTTCGCCTGTTTTTCTGTGACTTTTCTCATAGTTTTTGTTGGCATCTCCTGGTCAACGAGCCACGATCTTTCATCCAACAACACGACGTCCCCGACGTTTTATTCAAAAATGCGAACTCCCTCCGCCGCTCTACCCAAAGTCACTCAGCGACCATACGGCAAAACCGCCGATGGCAAGGCGGTGACCGAATTCACTTGCCGAAATTCAGCCGGAAACGTGATGAAGCTGATCACTTACGGCGCGACCATGACCTCCTTGGAAATACCCGACCGAAATGGTAAGCGTGAAAATATAATCCTCACCTGCCCCGACTTGGAGGGATTTGAAAAATGCCAATCGTATTTTGGAGGCAGTGTCGGTCGCTTTTGCAATCGAATCGCCAAAGGCAAGTTCTCGATCAATGGGCAACCGTACGAATTGGCCGTAAATAATGCTCCCAACCATTTGCACGGCGGAATCAAGGGGTTCGACAAAGTCATTTGGGATGCCAAACCGCGGGAAGCTGCCGACGCGGCGGGCGTGTATTTCGAGTATGTGTCGGCCGACGGCGAAGAGGGTTATCCGGGCCAACTGAAAGTCAGTGTGGAATACCTGCTCACCAACGAAAATGAAATGACCGTCGAATTTCGCGCCACCACCAACAAAATGACAGTGGTAAATTTGACCAATCACAATTATTGGAATCTGGGCGGACACAACTCCGGAACGATATTGGATCATCAGCTCAAAGTCGAAGCCGATAAATTTCTCGAGGTGGATGAAACGCTGATTCCGACCGGTGTGCTTGCCGATGTCGTGGGTACCCCGCTGAATTTCCAAACTTTCCGCAAAATGGGTGAGCGCCTTGACCAGGTTGGTTCCGATCCGAAGGGCTATGATCACTGTTTTGCCATACGGGATTACGACGGTTCGATGAGGCTGGCGGCCGTGGTCAAAGATGCCAAGTCGGGTAGGGGTATGGAAATTCACACGACGCAACCCGGATTGCAGTTCTACACCGGCAACTTTCTCGACGGCGGCGACGGAAGCGGCGGATATCAACAATATTCAGCGTTTTGCCTGGAAACACAACATTATCCCGACTCGCCCAATCAGCCCGATTTTCCATCCACATTATTGGCGCCGGGGGACGAGTACGTGCAGAAGACCATCCACCGGTTCTTCGGTGAATAACCCAATAGGTCACGCACCTGTGGCTTTGTTCGCTTAGTCGAGGTGTTGCCACCTAGTTTCCGGCTAAATCAAAATTGGCGTCATTCGTCCCGCCTGGCGGAACGTCAAACGTCAATTCCGTCTGCCCGTTGTAACGATCCGGAACGCTCTCGTTTTCCAGTTTGTGCGGGGGCAGTTTTTCTTCGGACGCTTGGTCGGTATTCTGCAAATCTTCGCGCCGCGAGATCCATACGCGATGCCGACCCACAACAGCACCTTTTCGGGTTTTTTCGCCGGCCGTTTCTCGAACGACCATCAATTCGAACCGCCCGTGATCATCGGTCACACCGCAGCTGACCGGCAAATAGACTCCGTTTTTGTCCCGCAATCGTATTGGAACAAATAGCACGCGGGCATTAGCCAACGGTTGCTGGTCCAATCGAACCATGCCGCTTACCAAAGCGAATTGCGGGGCATTGGTACGTACCAATTGGCAACCGCAAAGGGTGCACAGGGCCAGACTGCCGCTTTTGGCCATCCAGGATCGACGGTGTATCAGCGTTGACCGGGATTTAATTTTCGAGTCAACAGGCATCTGGCAAACTTGAATTGGGATTCAGCAGGAACGCCCATCACTGCTGATGGCGGAGGTTTTTGTTAATGGCGGCAATGCTTCTTCCAGCACTCCTTTGGCTTGTGGCCACACGATGACGGCTTCGATCACCATCCACGTTTCCAGAAAGATGGTAACAGCAGCGATAAAAACCAAAAGGTAACTGCCGTCACTCCACCAACCACCCACCTGAACCAGCATGGCCCAGGCCGGCATGATTAACATGAAAACGGCCGGCACCACTGCAAACCAAAGTGGCTTTCGCCGCCGCCACAGCCAAAAACAAATTACTAGAAATGCCAGTCCACCCAGTAACTGGTTGGTCGCCCCGAACATCGGCCACAAGTTCAATCCGCCCTGCCCCACTGCACTCCAAGACCAGGCCGTGCCGGATTTGGGAACTGCTGCCAAACCAAATGCGGTAACGACGGCAAACAACGTCGCCATGTACGGATTGGTGAACGGCTTGCACAGCAAACGGGCATGCACGGATTTTTCGCCAATTGCTGTGCTTAATTCCTGCACCACGTATCGCTGTAATCTGGTGGCGGTATCGAGAGTCGTACCGGCAAACGAAGCGACCAGAACACCCATGATTGCCAGGGCCATCGTTGAATTGATGCCCATCGAGGTCAAAAAATTCGCCGCCCCGGCGACAAACGCTCCGACCTTTATTCCCAGTCCATTGGCAGCATTCCAGTCTGCATAAATTTGGGACCATAACGCGGTTCCCGTCAAATCCGGATATTTGCCGGCCCAGCCGAATCCAATCCCCGCGGCAACCGCCAGGATCACGATGACCGCCAAAAAACCCTCGGTCAGCATCGAGCCGTAGGCGACAAATTGGGCGTCCGTTTCGCACTTGAGCTGCTTGCTCGTCGTACCGCTGCTTACCAGGCAATGAAATCCGCTTATCGCGCCGCAAGCGATCGTGATGAACAGCACTGGAATTATCGGCGGAGCATTTAACGGATTCGGCTCGAACGCCGGTGCGACCATTTCGACTCGTTGGCCGTTTACGCCCCAGGTCGCCGCGATGACCAGCCCGACGACCACCAAACCCAGGCTGGTGATTAGCTGGAGGCTGTTGATGTAATCACGCGGCTGAAGCAGCGTCCACACCGGCAGTATGCTGGCCAAAAAACAGTAAGCCAATAAAACTGCTGTCCAGGCCCACAACGGCCATTGGCTGAGCTGGGAATTGAGATCACGAATCGTTTGGCCCAGAATACCACCGCTGCCCTCTATGCCCGGACAACCCGCGCCCAGCCAAACCGTGGCGTACATTAATGACAAAGCGATGATCGAGGGAACCAGCAGATGCGCACCTTTTCGATGCAACCACAGGCCAATCGCCACAGCAATCGGTATCTGCAAAAACACTGGCAGAATCGATTCCGGAAACATCTTGAACACAGACGCGATTACCAGCCCAAAGATCGCCAAGACGATCCACAACGAGAAGAGCAGAATCGCCAAAAACAAAAACCGTACCCGGGGATGAATCAGTCGCCCTGCCACGTCTCCGATGGTTTGGCCCCGGTTCCGCAGGCTGACCACCAGAGCCCCAAAATCGTGCACCGCGCCAATCAAGATCGAACCGAACAGCACCCACAACAAGGCGGGTACCCAGCCCCACATGATGGCAATCGCCGGACCCACAATCGGACCAGTCCCGGCAATGCTCGTGAAATGGTGACCAAATACGATTGACTTGCTGGTGGGAACGTAGTCACGGTCGTCGTTCAATTCGATGCTGGGAACCGTTGCATTCGGATCCAGGTTGAAAATCTTGCGGGACAGCCAGCGGCCGTACGTGTTGTAGGCCACAATAAACCCGATGCAAGATCCAACGGCGATCAACAGTGTCAACATCGCAATCCTGACCGTTTCAGTTTCGGCCTCCTCCACTTAAATTTCACCATCGGTATTCTAGGCACAACGCATTCTTGGTACCAATACAGCACCTGCACAGAAACGACAGTCGAACCTATAATTTTCGCCTTACCTGCGATTAACTGCCGCAAAGTTGTTCGTATGCCGTTGGGCCAACCATTAAGAAAGGGATTTAAGTGGCAGAAAGCGTTGTGATAATTGGAAGTGGGCCCGCGGGCTGGTCGGCTGCGATTTACGCGGCGCGAGCGAACCTCAATCCGCTGGTTTACGAAGGCACGATTCATCCGGAAATGATCCCACTGGGACAGCTTGCCTACACCACCGAGGTCGAAAACTACCCAGGATTTCCCTTCGGCAACGTGCGGTCGTTTGTAGAATCCGCAGTGGCGTCCGACCGGCACTGGAATTTGCCGCCGGTTCCGGACCACACCAAAGACGGCCAGCCGCACTATGCGGTGCAGGGCGTCGAATTAATGGAGTTGATGAAGCAGCAGGC
Organism: Pirellulaceae bacterium; assembly: GCA_041599835.1. Taxonomy (GTDB): domain Bacteria; phylum Planctomycetota; class Planctomycetia; order Pirellulales; family Pirellulaceae; genus CAJQPP01. Next base: position 5,361 of record JBFILF010000164.1, on the reverse strand, counting down.
GCTGAATTTTGACACACGGGTGGTCGGCGAAGACATTGTCGACGTCGATTTGACGTCACAGCCGATGAAAGTAATTCCGCGTAAAGGCGAGCCCGTGGAGACGCAAACGATCATTGTCGCGACGGGTGCCCGGGCAAACTATTTAGGATTGCCGTCGGAAGAAGAATACAAAAACAAGGGCGTCAGCGCGTGCGCCGTTTGCGACGGAGCGCTGCCGATTTACCGCAGCAAGCCGCTAGCCGTCATCGGCGGTGGCGATTCGGCGGTTGAAGAGGCCACCTACCTGGCAAACCTCAAAGATGCCGCCACGATCTACATGATTCACCGCCGGAACGAATTGCGCGCCTCAAAAATCATGCAGGACCGAGCGCTGTCACACCCCAAAATCAAGATCATTTGGGACAACGTCGTTGACGAAGTGCTGGGCGACGGAAAACAGGTAACCGGATTGAACTTGAAGAACACCGTCAACGGCAGCGCCAGCCACTTGGAAGTGGGCGGGATGTTCGTGGCAATCGGCCACACGCCCAACACGGCCTTTCTCAAAGGCAAACTGGCCATGAACGAAAAAGGCTACATTCAATGGACGTTGCCCTTTCGCACAAACACGAGTGCTGCAGGTGTTTTTGCTGCCGGTGACGTGGCCGACGATTACTACCGGCAAGCTGTCACATCAGCCGGCACGGGTTGCATGGCCGCACTCGACGCGGAACGTTACCTGGCCGAGCAGGGCAAGTGACAGTTTCCGGCAGTAGTCGTTAATAAGGTGCTTCGAGCGGCTCGAACGTCATTTGATTAAAATCGTACAACTCCGTCTCCTCTTGTAACCCGCCGTCCTGGAGTTGGCCCGCAAACAGCTTGCCGCACGTTGCCCACACCAAGCGGTTCTCGTCAATTTCGGCCCATTCCCAATCCGGAAACTCGAGCAGCTTGCCGGATCGAGAGTGCACCAACTCGTGCTCGTCCCAATAACAGCCCTTGCCGGGCGGACGGTCGAGTTCTGCATGCGCCTTCTTGCGCAATCGCCAACCGTGGCCCGCCGGTTTCTCAAAGACCTCGATTTTGTTGAATTGGCCCGATTCATTCCGGTCGATGTGTTGCCAGCCGTCCCGCAACAGCCGCGGGTAGTAAACGCCCGTACATTCGCCGCCAAAATGAGCGCAAGGGTTGAAGTGCGCGTCGCGGCGAAATTGCCGGCAATCTTTCAGTGTGGCATGACCACAATCGCCGTTAAGCCAATATGTGTTGGGCCCCGTCCACAATCCACCACCTTGCCAACAGTCTCCTTTGGGAAACAAAGCCAAGGCCTTCAAGTAAGGGGCTTTTGAAATCGCAGTCCACGCTCCGCGCGTCTCGGATTCCCATTTCCCGTTCATGGCAAAATAGATCAAGTGTTTACCGTCGGACGACAAATCGCATCGACGTTCGTAAATGCGACCGCTCATCCATTGGCCCATTTCGAACTCGTCCGAATGACGATGCCACAAAACCGTAGCTACCTTCCGCGCGGGTCCGCGGCGGATCACCAACCCCAGCGGGGAACGCTGGGCCAGCAAAACATGAACTCTCGCCGGAAATTCTTTCATTAATACGTTTCGTCTCGGTATCTCTGGCTATTGAAGTCTTGTAGTGCCTTAACAATGTGTTGCCACGCGAAGAAACGATCAGCCGCAAGGCGCTAGCCCACGGGGTTTTCACCTAAACCGGACGCTAGCGCGTTCCGGCTGATAATACCGCAAAAATGAGGCACTACCTAAAGTCTAGCACATGCCCACTAGCCAATTGGCATGCGGTGCCTTGGATCGGCTTTTCGCCTGGATCTCAGGTCGGAATACGAGTCCTGTGCTCGACGCACGAATTGACCGGATCGTATTCACCCCAGGCGCGTGTATTGTGGTCACGAATCGATTAAATTGTGAATTGACGCCCGTACGGCAATAATTGACGTCGTCCTGGGTTTGATCGTAAAGTCACCGATGAGCGCCGACAAATCAATTCGGGGAACATCACCTAATATTTCATCGGCGAAACGATTACCGTTTCACCGGTCGATTCTTGCCAAGCAAACTCTTCTGGTTTGCGCGGCTGTCATATTCACAGCCATCACGTTGGCGTTAGCCAGCTACCTATTTGCTAAAAACGTTTTGAGCGATCAGATCGGTCAGCGGCTGTTTGTCGTGGTGAAAGACCGCCAGGCGATGGTCGAAGCGTATGTTAAACAACAGAGAGAGCGTGTTTCCCTCGTGGCCAGTCGCACTCGATTGCGTAATCTGGTTAGACAGCAACTCGATGATCCGGGGGCCAATCAAAATTTTATTGCCGAGTCCTCACAAATCCTGAGAGATGCCAAAGGCAGCACCCAGGGGTTTGACAAAATCTGGTTTGTCGATGTCTTCGGCCAAGTGATTACGGCAACCGATGAAATGGACATCGGCGAAACAATGTTTGCGCAGGAGTCCGAGTTTCTTCAGGGACTTGAGCGAACTCACTTGGGAGTTCCGCGAATGAACGATGGGAGACACTTTGCCTATCTTAGCGCCCCGGCCAAAGCCAACGGTCAAAAACTGGGCGTCGTTGTGGTGCAACTTGACGCTGACCCGCTGATCAAATTGCTGGCCGATAATACCGGCTTGGGCCAGACGGGACGCGTCATGGTGGGCACATTACTGAACGATCGCGTCCAATACTTAATTCCGGCGCAGCAAGATTCCGCGACATTGTCTCAATTGGACAACGTGCCGCCCTTGAAGCGCGCCCTGTTTGGAGAAATGGAAAACGCAGCTGCAGCGGAAGCTGACGGCGACCGATTTTCCGGTTTTGGAGTTTTCACGATTGCCGGGCAGCGGGTCTTAGCCGCTTACAGCCCAGTGGCGTACCAGCGTGATGACTTTCGAGAATGGGGGATGGTAGCTGTAATTGACATAAACGAAGCGTACGAACCCATTGCGTATCTACAGGGTTTAATCCTGGTTTTGGTTATTGCTTTGTTGGCGATCGGATTACCTATTTCATTCGTTTTGGTCCGCAAACACACGCGACCTGTCATGAAATTGGCCGATACGGCAGCCCGCGTTGCTAGTGGCGACTTGTCCGCGCGTGTCGACGTGCCATCGCGTGACGAAATCGGCGAACTGGCGGTGGCGTTTAACCGGATGACGCAACAGCTGCAGGAATACTATCGCAACCTGGAACGGCGGGTCGAGGAACGCACGCGTGAATTGGCCGAGGCCCGCGAGGCGGAGCGGCAGGCTAATCAGGCCAAAAGCGACTTCTTGGCAAATATGAGCCACGAGATTCGCACGCCCATGAATGCGATTATCGGAATGACCGACCTGGTGCTGGGAACGGAACTGGACCGGACTCAGCGAGATTACTTGCACATTGTGGCAGAGTCTGCCGAATCGCTGTTGACGTTGATCAATGAGATCCTGGATTTTTCCAAAATCGAAGCGGGCAAACTGGAACTGGAAACCGTCGATTTCGAATTACGCGAAGAGATTGGTGATGCACTGAAGCCCTTGGGTATTCGCGCACATGCCAAAGAACTGGAACTGGCCTGGCGGGTACATTCCGAAGCGCCGTACTGGGTGCGCGGCGACCCAACGCGACTGCGTCAAGTGCTCGTCAACCTGGTTGGCAATGCAATTAAATTTACGAAAAGCGGGGAAGTCACTGTGGACGTCCGCAGTGAAGCTGTTGCGAACAATTTAGTAACGCTCACATTCGCCGTGCGTGACACGGGTCCGGGAATTCCCGCTGAAAAACAGGATCAAATTTTTGCGGCGTTTGAACAAGCCGACACATCGACCACGCGACAATACGGCGGTACCGGGTTGGGACTGGCCATCACCTCAAGAATTGTCAAAGCAATGGGGGGCCGTATCTGGGTCGAAAGCGAATTGGGAAAAGGAAGCACGTTCTATTTCACCGCGACGTTTTCAGAATCCGCTCAGCTACCCGAGGGCGGCGATCTCCCGAGTTTCAGCCACATTTCCGTGCTGGTCGTGGACGACAACGCGACCAACCGCAGAATCCTGCAGGAGACGCTGAAAACTTGGGATATGCAAGTCGACTGCGTCGCCAGTGCCCAAGATGCGATCGAATATCTGCAGCGATTCACCGCCGAACATGGTGCCTTGCCGCTGGTGATCAGCGATGTCAACATGCCCGGCTTCGACGGATTCATGCTGGCGAAAGAAATTCAGTCGCAAGCGCCGTTGCAAAAAACCCCGATTGTTATGCTGACCTCGGGTGGGCGATCGGATGATGTAAAACGGTCCGAGGAACTTGGAATCCACAGCCACCTGATCAAACCCGTTAAACCTTCCGAGTTGCTAAAAGCGATCTTGGCGGCAGTAGACCATCGCGCTGTCTCGGGGATTCAACCGGAAAAACAAGCCGAATTGGACCAAGAAGTTTTGCCACGCCAGAACATTCTGTTGGCCGAAGACGGGTTGTCGAATCAAAAATTGGCAGTCGCCTTGTTGACCAAATGGGGTCATGATGTGACGGTCGCAGAAAACGGCCGACAAGCGGTGGAGCATTGGCGCCGCGGCCAATTCGATTTGATCTTGATGGATATACAAATGCCCGAATTGGACGGGCTGGAAGCAACCCGCCAGATTCGAAAGCTGGAAGCCGGTACTGGAAATAGAATACCCATTTTGGCCATGACCGCGCGTGCGATGAAAGGCGATCGAGAAATGTGTTTGGCGGCCGGTATGGACGATTACATTTCAAAACCCGTTCGCAAAACCGAGTTGTACCGAGCACTCATCGAATTACAAGAAGACCAGCAAGTAACCAAAATGACCGATGAATCAACTCCCCCCATAGGCGACAGCACCAAAGCGATCGACTGGAACGAGGCCCTGGAAAATGTTGACGGTGATCGACAGTTATTGGATGAGCTGATCGTCACGGCGATCAACGACGTTCCCAAGATGTTTGCGGAACTCGGCGCAGCCTTGGCCAACCGTGATCTGGTGGTCGCCCAGCGACTTGCTCACACGATCAAAGGCGCCACGCGAATCATGGGTGCCGATCAAATGGTCGCGCTTTCAGGCGAAATCGAACAATCAGCGGAAGATAAGGATTTCGATGCGGCCAATCAAAAGTTGCCCGAATTGCAGATTGAGCTGGAACGATTTCTGGCCGCTTGCCGTGCGTTTCAGCAAAACTAGTTCTGCCAGTTCTCAGATGACTCGGCTGCGATATTGTTTTTAGCCGAATTCGCAGTTCGCATTCGCGTTGAAATCGGACCAAGCAAGAACCGGCCACCACGTTGGTGGCCATTGAGTTGTGGCGACCCGGCTGCTGGTTTATTATTGCATTTTCCGTTGCCGCTGATTCTAGCGGCCG
>JBFILF010000163.1:0-10339 GCA_041599835.1 Pirellulaceae bacterium | reverse complement strand
GGAGCGATGTACTGCAACGGCGCCGGCGTGCTGGCACCGGCGACCACGACGGTGGTGTATTCCATCGCGCCCTTTTCTTCCAGCACGTTGATCACGCCGGCGACCGAGCTGTCCTTTTGTCCAACGGCCACATAGAAACATTTCACGCCGGTTTCTTTCTGATTGATGATGGCGTCGATGGCGATGGCCGTCTTGCCGGTCTTGCGGTCGCCGATAATCAGCTCGCGCTGGCCGCGGCCAATAGGCGTCATCGCATCAACGGCCTTAATTCCTGTCTGCATCGGTTCGGACACGGGTTGGCGTTGGGCGACGCCGGGGGCGATGATCTCGATGGGCCGCGTCTCCGAAGCGTTAATCGGCCCTTTCCCATCCAGCGGGTTGCCGAGCGGATCGATCACGCGGCCTTTGACCGCATCACCCACCGGGACGGACAACAGCGATTTGAGCGCTTTGACTTCATCGCCCTCGTTAATTTTCAGGTAGTCACCGAGGATGATGATCCCGACGCTGTTTTCTTCCAAGTTAAAGGCCAGGCCAATGATGCCGCCGGGGAATTCCACCATTTCACCGGCGGCCACACCGGTCAGACCGTGCACCCGGGCAATGCCGTCACCCACTTCCAGAACCGTACCCACTTCGCGCACGTCAATCTGTCGATCGTATTGTTCGATCTCCTGCTGGATGACCGAAGCGATTTCGTCAGCGCTAAACTTCATGATTTCCCCGTTTTTGTTTCAGCAATTATCGTTGTCCGGAATCAAGCTTCCAGCGCAAACCGATCGATCGCACCACGGATTTCCTGGTTGGCTCGGTCGATGGCGGCCGAGCGGACTTGTTTCAATTGGTTTTGGATGCTGGCGTCGTACACCGTATCGCCGATGCGAATCATCAACCCGCCGATAATCTGCGGATCGACTTGCGAGCGAACCAGCACCGTTTTGCCGAGCACCTGGCTGAGGCGCGAGGCCACACGATTTTTGACATTATCATCCACTTGTTCAGCAGTCGTCATGGTGGCTCGCAGCCGCCCGGCGCGTTCGTCGTTCATCTCCTGGGCGGCCGCCGCCACGGCGGCCAGGCAATCGAACCGACCCTTGCGGGTCAGCACCTTGATGAAATTGACAAACGTTTTCGTAACTCGACCCTGCAGCATTTTGTCGATGATCGACTGCTTGTCGGCAAATTTTACACGCGGTGACTCGAGCATCGCCCGCAATTTGGGCTGGTCGGCGACAACAGATACCAGCGATTGCAATTCGTCGATGAGTTCATCGATATTTCCAGTTTTTTCACCGATGCCGAGCAACGCCTTGGCATAGACATCGCCAAGATGCTGGCGGTCCGTGTCGAATACCGATGCTGCCTTACCGTTGTCGTCCATAAGCTTCTCTCGCCATACGTGCCACGGGGGCGGTATGGGTCAAAACTGCTCCAGCGATTGTTCGATTAGTCGTTCGTGATCGACTTGGCTCAACTCTTTGCCGACGAGGTTGCCGGCCAATCGGACCGCCGAATCGACGCTGCGTTCGGCCAATTCGCGGACGGCCTGATCTTTCGCCGCGTTGATTTCGGCGATGGCCCGTTCCCGCTGCCGCTTCGTTTCCTGATGCGCTTCGGCGATGATCCGTTCTTTGGCCTTTTCTGCTTCCTGACGCGCTTCGTTGACGACTCGCGCGGCCTCCTCGCCGGCAGCTTGCAGGCGTTGTTCGTATTGCGCCAAGGTGGCCTGAGCCTTTTCGTTCGCCACCTTGGCGTTGTTGATCTCGTCCGCGATTGACTGTTCGCGTTTATCCAACCCCTGGACAATCGGGTCCCAGGCGTATTTGCGGAGCAGGAACAGCAGTAGCAGGAAGATCACCAGTGTGAACAACAGCAGATCCAGACCGACGTACAGCGGCTTTGGCTCCCCTTCGGCAAACGCCAAAACAGCAGCGAGCGTCTGTGAATGTTCCAGCGTAAACAACATGCGTTAATTACCCGGTTTGAGTTCCTGGATGTGGCAAAAGATATTGGACGACCCGTTGCAACACCGGTGGACGAATCACCACACCGAGGTCGCCGGCATTACCACTAACCGTACACCAAACACAGAAGGATGGCGGCGAACGCAGCCCCTTCGATCAACGCCGCGGCGATAATCATCACGGCCTGGATCTTGTTGGCCATGTCCGGTTGACGCGCCACGCTTTCACAGGCCGATGCGCCAATCCGTCCGATGCCGAGCCCGGCGCCCAGCACCGCCAATCCGGCCCCAATGCCCACGACACCCGGGATGGTGGTCTGGGCCAACATGGCTCCAGAGGACAATCCTTCCGGCGTCTGCGCGGCAGCTGGTGCGCACACCATCAATGATCCCAAAAGCACGACGGCAATCGACAACAATCTAATCATCTCAAAAATCTCCAGTTAATCGCGTTGATTTGAGGTTGCGATATATGTTTAGTGTGGATGTAGCGCGGCCCCAATAAACAAGGCCGACAAGAATGCAAACACGTAAGCCTGAATCAGGGCCACCAGCAACTCGAGCAGGCTGATCATGACCGAGGCACCAATGGAGGCCGGCAACACGCCCGCCGCGAACCACGTGCCCCACGTCACACCGATAAACCCGACAAACACGGCCAGCACGAGGTGACCGGCAAACATGTTGGCAAACAAACGAACCGCCAACACCATATGTTTGATGAACAGCCCGAACACTTCGATCGCCCAGATGATCGGAACCAAAGTCACCTTCATCAGGAATGGCACGTCGACGTGCGGCGCCTGGGCTTTCCAGAATCCCAACACGCCGAGCCGCTTCATCCCGGCACCCAGCACGATGGCAAACGTGATTCCAGCCAGGGCCACGGTGCAGCCCAATGCCCCAGTGGCGGTACCCATGAAGGGGATCATCCCCATCAGGTTCAGCGTCAGTACGAAAAAAAACACGGTCCACAGAAACGGCAGGAACCGGTTGGCATCCTGCGACCCGATTGACGGGCGCCCGATGTCATCACGCACAAAGACCACCAGCGATTCAAGCAGATTCGCCAGTCGGCCCTGCGGGCGGTCGCCGTTTTTGATTTGCCGCGCCAGATAGGTAAACAGGACAAAAATCAAAATGGCGGCAATGACCTCCAGCACCATGAATTTGGTCGGCCGCAGATAAAGCGGCGACACGTAGTTATTGTCCGGGACGTCGATGACCGGATGGTGTTCGGCTTCGTTGAGTCCGAAGGGGATGTTGATTTTGAACGTCTCGGTGGCTTGCAGGCCCAAGGGACCATTCTTCCCCGGTTCCGTGTTGACCGGTCCGAAAGAAACCGAAGGAAATTCGAAATAGTACGTGTCCTGGACGTGGTGAATGAGGTGTCCCGGTTCCAGATAATGGTCCATCGGATCGGTCACGGCATGTGCGTCGCCGGCATGCCCATGATCATCGCCCGATTCCTGGCTTGCCGCATGGTCAGCCCCGCCGTGCGATTCCTGCTGCGATTCCGCGCCGGCCGGCGCGGCCGGGTCACCGACCTCGCGGGACGGACCATCCTGATTCACGTCTTGCTCTGGAATCGTCGCCGGGTCAGCCATGAATTCTTTCAGAAGTTATGGAATATGTTTGGCGGACCGGATCAACGACTGAATTTCAGTCGCGTGCTACTCAGCACCGCTTCGCCGATCAAGCCAACAAGATAGAACAAAACCACCAGGTAAACCAAGCCCGGGCTGAAAACCGATGGCAGAAACACCTTGGTCACGACCACGACCAGCAACGGCAAGCCGGCGCGAATCATCATCGAGCTTACCAGCCGCACCATGATCCACTCGTTGCCGCGCGGGAACTCGCTCAGGACATGCCCAATCAATGCGCCGGCCAGGCAAATCGCCGCCGCCAAAACAATCGTCTCCAGGGTGGGCGCCCAGGCTGCCAGCGGCGCCGCCGCAGCCACGACGATCGCCAATATGGCCATCACACCGGCGATAATCGACATCCTCAGCAATAAGCGAGAGACATCACCGCCCGATCTGGCCGGTGTTCGGCCGGCCGGAGATTGGCCAACTGGTTGCGGTGCGGTCAGGAAGTTGTTCAACGCTGATCCTTCTCGTCCTGCCCGGCTTCGTCGTTTCGGACTTCGTTGGGGGTTTCGTCGCGTCGGGCTTCATCGTCAGAATCGGCGGCGGCTACGATTTTCATCAGCTGCCAAATGGCGGCAGCCATTCCAAATAGAAACCCGAGGACGGTAAACAGAATGACCGTCCCTAATCGTTGGTCGACGAAGTAGCCAATCAGACCGGGCAAAACCATCATCACCGAGATTGTGGTGATGCGGTGCGCCCACTCCAATGCTTTGGCATACGATGCGCGATCGTCGTCGGAATCATTCACAGCATTGTCAAACGAATCGCAACGGCAACCAAACGACATCCATTCCCCGCCCAACCGCTGCACAATCTAGCTCAGGGGCAAAGACGCGGTCAACCGCCCAGGAGCTGACATTGAGAAATTTTTCACAAAGTTTTTTGGTGCGCAAAGCGTTGTATCAAATAAGTTTACAGCCATCCCACGACCGCGGCCTGTTATCACCCAATACCTTTTAAACTTCCCAGACTACCTTACCAAAAAACCTCGTTGGCAGACCCTTTGAAGACAATTCTCGCGAAAAGACCGCTTGTCGTAAGCCTCTTATAAGTAATGAGTTAAGGCATTTTTGTGGCGGCCGGAACGATTCGGTTATTTGCAAAAATCGCGGTTTTTCGTTATGATGGATCGTTGGAGGCCCGAATTGTGTGCATTTTCTCTCCGCAAGCACACAAGCTTTATGGAAGATTGTCCTCCCTAGACTTGGCGCCGATTTGGACCAACGGCTCGAGTGGGGGGAACGGTATTGTCCCAACATTGGCGGCCGGATTGGGAATGCGGCTGAACTAACTGATACCTCGCGGGGAACGGAATTCCAGGAGGCTAACGCCGGATAATCCGGTGCTCGCCGAGAGCATTTTACGGCATTGCCCAAGGTGGAATTCTTGACTACTGCAGCATCACTTCGCAGCCTCACTTCCAAAAAACTAGCCGAGATGGCCAAGAAGAAAGGCGTACCCGGTTGGCATGCGATGCGGAAGGAACAGCTGGTTCGCGCCCTGTTGAAACTGGCGCGTCAAAACCGCGCGGTCGCCGGTGGCGGCAAATCTCGAACCAAGTCGGCGGCGGTCGCTGCCACCAATCGCAAATCGTCAGCGCGGCCCAAATCGAACATCAAAAGCGCCGAACGGCGCTCCACATCGGCCGGACGGCGCAATTCCGGGACCCAAAACCCGCGGGTGGTGCGGATCATTCGCGAAGAAAACCGCAAGCGCGAGCAGCTCAAAGACTTGGCGCAGGCGATGGCCGCCAACGGCAAAACCGGACCAGCCAGAGATCGCGTGGTGCTGATTGTCCGCGATCCATTCTGGTTGCAGGCGTATTGGGAGATCACTCGCACAACCGTGCAACGCGCCAGCGTGGCGCTGGCCGAAAACTGGCATCGCGCGCAGCCCGTGATTCGATTGTATGAGATCAGCGATGAAGGCGCCGCGCACGCCACGGATCAAATGGTGCGCGACATTCCCGTGCACGGGGGCGTGAAAAACTGGTTTATCGACGTCGCCGACCCACCCAAGTCGTACCGTATCGCGTTGGGTTACGCCTCGCCCAACGACAAATTCTACCTGATCGCCAAGAGCAACAAAGTCACCACGCCCATCCCCAGTTCGAGCGAGTCGGTCGACCATAATTGGACCGATATCGCCATGAACTATCAAAAATATTTCGCTTTGAGCGGCGGTTACTGCGACGACAAGTCCAATGATGATTTGCGTGAGGTATTCGAGCAAAAACTGCGGCGGCCGATGTCGACGCCCATGTTCGCGCAAATCGCGTCGGGAGTTCACGGGGCCGGTAACGGGTTTGAATTCACCGTGGACGCCGAAATGATCATCTACGGGACGGCCGATCCGCACGCCACCGTCACCCTGGCTGGCGAACCGGTCAAATTGTGTCAGGACGGGTCGTTTGAAGTGCGGTTGTCGTTACCCGATCGACGCCAGGTCTTGCCCATCGTGGCATGCAGCCGCGACGGTACCGAACAACGCACCACCGTTGTGGCGATTGAACGCAACACCAAAGTGATGGAGCCGATTCGCCGCGATCCTGAAGAGTAATCTGCGGCCCCCAGTAGTCCCGCACACAAACATTGTCGCCTCCGGCAGGCGACGATTGATTCCCGCGCGGACTGCATTTTTACCGTTGCGGTCGGCTGCGACATGGGTTAAGCAGATGCCTATCTGGTCTCTCCCAGTTTGATTCCGCAGCCTCCATGTTGTTGATCTCTGCGCAACATCTGATCAAGCGTTTTTCCACCGAGCCGGTGTTGAACGGGGCTTGCTTGGAAATGCGGTCGGGGCAGCATGTGGGATTGGTGGGTCCCAACGGCGCGGGGAAAACGACGCTGTTGCAGATCCTGATGCAGGAATTGGAACCCGAATCGGGTTCGATTTCCAAATCACCTGGCGCATCCATGGGCTTTTTGCGGCAACGCCAGTCATACGACACGGAACAAACTGTTTGGGAAGCGGCCAAGACTGGCTTGCAGCCGTTAATCAACCTGACGGCTGAAGCGCATCGAGTGGCCGGATTGATGGCCGCTGCGACGGGGGCGACACGTGTTGAGTTGGCGCGGAAATACGACCGGCTGCACACCGAATTGGAGAACCGAGGCGGTTACCAGATCGACTTCAAAATCCGCCGTGTGTTGGAAGGACTAGGATTTACGCGGCAACAGGACGACCAGCCGGTCGGCCAGCTCAGTGGCGGACAGCAGAACCGGCTGATGCTGGCTAAATTGCTGATCGAGGAACCCGACCTGATGTTAATGGACGAACCGTCCAATCATCTGGACATCGAAGCCACGCAATGGCTGGAGGATTTCCTGGCCAAGTCAAAACAGGCATTTCTGCTGGTGAGCCACGACCGATATTTTCTCGATCGCGTCACCACGCGAACCCTGGAGCTGGTCAATGGAACGGTCGAGTCGTACGCGGGAAACTATTCCAAGTACAAACGGCTGAAACAAGAGCGACTGGCAGTTGAGCAACGGACGTTTCAAAAGCAACAACAAGAGGTGGAAAAGCTTAAGGAATTTATTCGTCGTCACCACTACGGGCAGAAACATGCCCAGGCCGAGGACCGCCGCAAAAAGCTGGAACGGATCGAAGTGGTTGAGCCGCCCCGCGAAATCCCTGTCCCTCCGATGAAGTTTCATGACGTGAACCGCTGCGGCGACATCGTGTTGCGTGTGGAGGGGCTGGCCAAAAGCTTTGAACACACACTGTTTTCCAACGTTTCATTTCAAATCCAGCGCGGCCAGCGGTGGGGCATCCTGGGGCCCAACGGCAGCGGCAAGACAACATTGTTGCGATGTCTGCTCGGTGACGTCCAACCCCAGCAGGGGACCATTACGATCGGCGCAGGTGTCGAGATCGGCTATTTCGATCAACACCTGCAATGCATTAGCAGTCAAGTGACAAGTGCCGAAGCCATTCGACCCACCGACGAGTCCGACGCGCAGCGGCGATTGGATGACGGCCAGCGACGCGACCTGCTGGCTCGGTTCGGCATCATCGGCGATGCCGGGTTGCAGCCGGTCAACAGTCTGAGCGGCGGCCAGCGGACGCGCGTGGCGCTGGCCAATCTGGCCGCCCAACGGGCGAATTTTCTGCTGCTCGACGAACCCACTAATCACCTTGACTTGTGGGCTCGCGAAGCGCTCGAAACGGCCTTGCTTCAATTTCAGGGCACCGTGTTGTTGGTTAGCCATGACCGGTTCTTCCTGAATCGCGTTTGCGATCACTTGCTCGTTTTAGGCGGTGACCGCGTGCGCGTAATTGACGGTAATTACGACACGTTTCGCATGCTGGACGATCGCCAGAGTCCCGCTGATAACGGTATTACCAGGCCCGTGGCGGACGACGGGCCGTCTGCCACTGCCGCCCCGCGGCGACGCCGGCGGTTTCCCTACCGCAAGGTCACCGATATCGAGCAGGACATCGCTAATTGTGAGGTCGCCATTGACCGCTTACACCAAGATCTGGCCGACCCCAACGTCTTGCGGGACCGGCAACTGGCGTTGCAGGCCAAACAGCAGTTGGCGGAAGAAACCCGACGCCTGGAGCAGCTGTTGGAGCACTGGGAGGAGGCCAGCGAACTGAATTAGATGCCGACGGCATGACCCGTAAAATGCAAAACCACTGGCCGAGCGTTTGCCTCGACCAGCGGCCTGACTTGAGTCCACGAAATAGGTCTCCGAGGATGCGTACGAAGTGCATCACCGGTGACACGGGTTCTGGTTAGAATCGAATGCCGATGGACCATCCGCTGTGGCCACCATAGTTGCCGTAGCGGAAATAGTTTCCGCCGTACCCGTAACCATACGGACTGCCGTAGTACGAGCGATAGTACGGACGGTAGTGATGGTGGTGGTAATTGACATGCGGACGATAGTATTGATGGTGGTGCCCATAGTGACCATGGCCGTAATAACCACCACGGTAACATTGACCGTTTGCTTCGGAAGCCACAAAACCGATCATTCCCAAAGCAAAAATTAGTACAACCAACTGCTTCATTGACGTTCTCCCTGTATTGAAAACCGTAGAGTACATGGATTTGAAATGGCGCATACGGAAAGCTGGGTAGCTAAAACTCCGTATCGGAATTCATACGCACTTTCCGTTCCCGGAAAAGCCACTCACGTTGTAAACGCTTCAACCACACCGGTTTAGACAATGATTAACAAACTCATGAGCAAAATCATGCGGTCAAAAATGTGGTGAGTTCGACGACAGTTTGATGCAGTTTTGACGACATTCTTGCGGAGGTTACTTATTGTCAGGAAACCCGGAATCGCCCAGATTGCCACCCGGTCAACAACTGGTGGCTGCCGATAAGTGGCCGCTGGTTGGTGAGCGTACCCCGGCCGACACTGGCGAACCTTGGACGCTGACGGTTGCCGGCCGCGTTCGGCAATCGGTTGTCTGGGATTTATCCCAATTGGCAGAATTACCAGCGACCAAGGTCGCGACCGACATTCATTGCGTGACGCGCTGGTCAAAACTGGACGTTGCGTTCCAGGGCGTCTTGCTGGCTGAGTTGTTACAGCGGTGTGAGGTATTGGAAGGCGCACGATACGTGTCATTTGTGGCGCGCTCCGCCCGGCAACATTCGTCTTCGCTGCCGTTGGCCGAGGCCTTGTCGCTGGGCACGTTGATTGCGACGTCGGCCGACGATCGGCCGCTATCCCGCGAACACGGCGGGCCGGTCCGCGTTGTGGTACCTGGCAAGTACTTTTACAAGAGCGTGAAATGGTTACAGCGCATTGAATTGTTGGAGGCCGACCGGCTCGGCTATTGGGAATCGGCGGCCGGTTACCACAACCAGGCAGACCCATGGTTGGAACAGCGGTTCGTTGCGGCGTCAATCAGCAAACGCGAGGCGGCGCGACTGATTGAGCGGCGAGACATTTCACACATGGATTTGCTCAGCTTCGACGCTTCCGGTCATGAATTGCCACATCTTCGTGCCCGCGGTGCGGTGCTTCGCAACGCAGATTTCTCGAACTGCAACCTCAACTCGGCGGATTTTCGCGGCGCAAATTTGTCGAATGCCCGGTTCCGGGCCGCCCAACTGGCCAATGCCAATTTTAACGGCGCCGATTTGGAAGGTGTCGATTTTAGCCAAGCCGACCTGCGTGGGGCCGACTTGACGGACTGTTCACTATTTGGCACGTCATTTGGCCAATTCGATCCACAACAGGATGCGCTGGTACTGGTCGCCAAGATCGACACCAGCACGAAACTCGAGCCGCAGCAATTGGAATCGCTGACGATACCGCAACGGGATTTCGTCGTGCGGGCCCTGCGGCGATAAATAACGCCCATGGCTGGCAATCGCTTCTGAATTTTGGCGACTGTAGCCAAGTGCGGCGATTCGCCGAGCCGAACTGGCGAGAAGATCTGTATCTTTGCCGAGCAGTTGCCCATTTTTTTCAATGGTGTCAACTTCAGTGGCATGTCGTGAGGCCAGCGGTCAAGTCTGGTACTTTTTGACCAGAATCGACGCGTTGTGTCCGCCAAACCCAAAACTGTTGCTCATCGCCACCCGAACGGTCCGCTCGCGAAACTGGTTGGGTGTATAGTCCAGATCGCAGTACGGATCGGGCGTGTCGAGGTTGATCGTGGGGGGAATTTTGTCTTCCTTGATGGCCTGGATGGCAAGGATGATCTCGATGCCACCACTGGCGCCCAGCGAATGCCCCAATTGGCTTTT
>JBFILF010000162.1:0-10340 GCA_041599835.1 Pirellulaceae bacterium | reverse complement strand
GTGTAGTGATCGTGGGTGCCGGGTTCGGAGGGCTCGCTGCCGCGTATGCGCTTGCCGACGTGGATGCCGAGGTCACGGTGATCGACCGTCGCAATTACCACCTGTTCCAGCCGCTGCTTTACCAGGTGGCGACCGGCGGACTCTCGCCAGCCAACATCTCCGCGCCGCTACGCGGCATACTCCGTCGCCACCGAAATGTTCGCGTTATCCTGGGCAGCGTCGTTAACGTTGATCCTGGGCGCCGAAAGGTATCGCTTCGAAACGAAAACGGTTTAGATGAATTTCAATACGACTGGCTGGTCGTCGCTGCCGGCGCCACCCACAGTTATTTCGGCCATGATGAGTGGCGAGAGATCGCGCCTGGACTCAAGACGGTGGAAGACGCCACGCAAATTCGCGGAAAAATTCTCGCGGCCTTTGAGGCGGCCGAGAAAACACTTGATCTGCAAAAACGCCGACAGCTGATGACGTTCGTCATCGTTGGCGCCGGACCAACCGGTGTCGAGCTGGCTGGGGCGATCGCCGAATTGGCCCGTCACACATTGCGATCCGACTTTCGCAAGATTAATCCGGCTGACGCCCGAATAATATTGCTCGATGCCCAAGATCGGGTGCTCAGCAGTTTTCCACCGGAACTATCCGTCCAAGCTGAACGTTCATTGGCCCGACTCGGCGTCGTCGTGCAAACGGCGACCCACGTACAACAAGTCGCACCCACCCATGTCGTCATCTCCAGCGGATCGGAAACTTCGTCGATTCTCGCCCACACCGTTTTGTGGGGAGCCGGCGTCCGCGCCGCGGACTTGGCAAAACACATTGTTGTCGCCACAGGCGCCAAATCCGACGAGGCGGGAAGGATTTATGTCGACGAGGATTTAACGATAGCCGGTTTCCCTCAGATCTTCGTGATCGGTGACATGTGCCGGTTTGAGCACCAGAGGGGATCGCCATTGCCGGGCGTGGCACCGGTTGCAATTCAGCAGGGCCGTTACGTCGCCAAAATGATTCGGCGAGAACTCAACGGCGATCGCCGTACGAGATCAATACCGCGGCCAGCATTTTTTTATCGGGACCGTGGCAACCTGGCCACCATCGGTCGCCGCGCCGCGGTCGCCGATTTGGGCAAGCTGCGATTCTCCGGACTTTTGGCGTGGCTGTTATGGGGCCTGGTGCACATCGTGCAGATCACCAGTCACCAGAACCGGTTGCTGGTAATGATGCAATGGGCATGGAACTACTTCACGTTCAATCGTTCGGCCAGATTGATCACAGACCAAAGTTCCGAATCAGCCCCCGCACGAGACGAATCGGCAGGAGGAAACTAATATCAGAAAGCGCGATAGTGAGGATGCGGCAACTTGCTGGTTGCGAAAATATCGCGGGTTCAGGTGAGGTGGGTCATTTTCAAGTATTCGCGATTTTCGACAACAAAATTAGGCTTTTAAAGTCGTGATGTGGAAAACAATGGGGGCCGCACCAACTCTGGTGCGACCCCCGTACAGGGAGGACTGTCTTCTTACTGCGCCGCACCAATGACGATGTAGCGAGCCCCGTTTTTATGCTCCACGCGCAGCAGGATTCCGTCGGACAAATCAACCGCGGTGACCTGTCGCATAAACTCGTCGACCGAATGAATCTCAACGCGATTGACTTCGGTGATCACCATGCCCATTTGCAATCCGGCCCGCCCCGCGGGACCGCCGCGCTGGACGCCCGTCACAACGACTCCATGACTGGCGGTGACATTCAGCCGCCGACCGATTTCCGAGTCGATGGCATCGACCGACATCCCAAGTTCACTCATTGATTCCGGTGACTCCGGCAATGAGTGTTGCTGTTGGGAAACCTCTTTAGGGTCGGTTGGCAGCGCGGCGACAACCACGCTCAATTCCATTGGCTGGCCATCTCGAATCACGACTAACGGGTATGAGCCACCGACGTCGCTACGTTCGACAATTGTTTGCAGGTGGTTGGGTGTGCTGACGTTGCGCCCGTCAAATTCAACCAGGATATCGCCCGACTTTAACCCGGCGCGGGCGGCCGGCGAATCGGGTTGCACTTGCGTGATCAGCAAACCGCTTCGCGGATTGACGTTGAATTGATCAGCCAGCGTTTGCGTCATCGTCTGAATCCCCACACCCAGGAATGCACGCTCAACGATGCCGTCGTCCACCAATTCGTCGGCAACCCACTTGGCGAGGTTAATCGGCACGGCGAAACCGACGCCATCATTTCCGCCGCCTCGGGATGAGATAGCGGTATTGATGCCAATCACTTCTCCATCGAGGTTGACTAGCGGACCACCACTGTTGCCTGGGTTGATCGCTGCATCGGTTTGAATGAAATCTTCCCGCTCGGTGATGCCCATGGCGCGGCCTTTGCCGCTGATGATGCCGGCCGTGACCGTGCTTTCCAGGCCAAAGGGCTGACCCAGGGCCAATACCCAATCGCCCACAAAAACTTGCTCGCTGTCACCGATTTTCGCCGGAACCAAATGATTGGCTCCGCTGATTTGCACGACGGCGATATCCGTTTTCGGATCCATCCACAGGCGGTCGGCCTTAAATTCTCGACCGTCCTGTAAGCGGACGATGATTTCGCCATCGCCTCGGACCACGTGATGGTTGGTCAAGATTAATCCAGCGGCGTCGACAATCACTCCCGACCCGGCACCGGCTCGGGGTTCGCGCGGCATGCGCGGTTGGGCCCGAAATCCAAATTGCCGTTGCGGTGGGCCGTCCTTAAATAAATCTTCAAACGGTGTTCCCTGGAATGGATTGACGCCTGGTGGAATCGGCCTTTGCTGGGGCGACGACGGCCGTGATTTGATCGGTAGCGGCTTGGGCCGGTTTTCGATCGACACCACGGAAGGCAAGACTTGCTGGGAAACGCTGCGGAAAGCGTTGGACAAATGTCGCGCGGCGGCGATCGATTCGCTGGCGGCGAGGTTCGATTTCCGATCGCCCACGCTCACCGATTCGTCCGACGCGCCGGTGTCGCGCGACCAGTGGATGTTGGTAATCTCGGTCACGACGGGATGGGACCGCCGCGCCGCTGCGTCACCGTTGCCGGCTGGCAGGGCAAATAGTTGCTGCGTCAAGCCGCTGCCATAGGCCACGGCGAGAAAGCCCAATACAAGCGAACCTGCCAGCAGGCAGTTTCTAAACAAGTTTCTTGCGAGTGGTTGTGTCATTTTTTTCCCTTATTGTGAAAAATCTGATTGACGCATTGATCGATGGTTGTTTCCAGCTATTCGGGTGGAGGCGGGATCTTCGCCGCCAACTTACGCAACGCTGACTGCTCCAGTTGACGAACCCGTTCGCGTGTCACGCCGAGCTGCCGGCCCACATCGGCCAGCGTTCGTGCCACACCATCATCCAGCCCGTATCGCAACCGAATCGTCTTTCGCTCACTTTGATTCAAGGCCCGCAAGGATTGCTTGACCATCCGCCTCGTTTCATTGTGGTGCGCGATTCGATTTGGTTCGTCTTCGCGCCAGTCGACCAGGTTGCTGCCTAGCGAATGGTGGGCTTCGCGGCTTTCCGGCGGCCGATCCAGCGAAACGGGTTCCGTCAAAATGGCCAGTAGTTGTCGTGCCTTGGCGTGTTCGACATCAAACGCTTGAGACAGATCGTGCGCGTCGGGCGTCCGGCCCAGCTGCATGGCCAGCTGGCCATGCAGTCGCTGAGCGCGGCGCGGTACCGAATTGAATTGCGCGGGCAAACGAATCAGCCGGTTTGCGTTGGGCAACATGGACAGGATTGCCTGCCGAATCCACAGCGTGGCATAGGTCGAAAACCGGATGTCGCGGCGATAATCAAATTTGGCCACGGCGCGCATCAATCCCGCGTTTCCCTCTTGGATAATGTCCAGCAACGGTACTCCGGTGGCGGTAAACTTGCGTCCCACGGCAACCACCAACCTCAAATTGGCCGAGGCCATCTCATGACAGGCCGACTGGTATTCCGCAAGCAGCCGTTCGGCGATCGGATCATCGTTGGTGGCTTGTTCAAACCATGTCTGCCGCACCGACAATTCTTCGAACAGTCGCAGACACCGATTTTGCAGCCGCCGCCGCTGTACTTGGTTCTTGGCATTCGCCCATCGGTCAATCAGTGACTGGATGGTCGGCGCATGAATGTGAATCTTCGTCTCCAAAGCTGCCCGCGATTTGACCTCGTTCATCGCGACTTCACACAAGCTGTCAATGCGTGTTTGTTTTTGCTGAAATGCCTTCAAATGTCTCAGCAATGAACTCGCGACGCCGAGATCTTGTAAAGCGCGTCGCTGAAATGCGCGCCGCATCCGAAAAATCCGTTTGGCCAGTTGTTTTTCCTGACATGGCTTAAGCAGCGGGATCCGCGAAATTTGGCGCAGATACAGCCGTAGTAAGTCTTGTGTTGGCAGCGAGTTACGCATGCATTGATGGCCGTTAACCAAAGCGGTCGATGTTCCCGGTAGCGACGCCAAGGCACCGTTGTGACGGCCCGGCGGCGGCATGAGCGGGGATGCGGCGATCATCGATAGAAACATGACAATTCTCGTTTGCTCAAAAACTGACGCTTGGTTCGTAACGCAGAGCGCATGCCAACGGCACTGGAACCGAAAAATCCGGTATACGTGGGCATAACGAAAATCGAATCAACGCATGGCAGCCGTCACCGCGGGGCAAAATGCCGCGCGCGAGTCAAATTGCCCCGCATCATCACAAACACCGAACGGGCAAAAAGCGCATATGGCCTTTCCCGCAAAAATCTTCGAGCCGGCATCGAATTTGTACAATGAAATTGTCTAACGATTATTTCGATGATTTTTGCACCGCCTGACGACCAACCGTAACCATGAAACTCGCGTTCAAACTGATTCTGTTATTTGTGGTAGCCGTCGTTGGCGTCACCGCAATCTCCAGTCACTTGACCAGCCGCCAATTTTTTCAACTGCTGGAAAAGCAGCATCAGGCCATTGCCGAATCGATACTGAATGAAAACCGCGAAGAATTACTGAATGCGATCCAATCGGGGAATCTATCGCGTTTGGAATCCATCATGGCCGCGCCCCGCACGCGGTTAGCCCAGATTCGTTGGGTGTGGTTTGAGCGATCCGTGGCCGCACCGTATCAACCGATGATTGGTAGCGATTACGAAAAGATCGCCGCTAACAGCCAAATCACGTCGGTGACGCGCTGGATGGACGATGGAAAACGCCATCTCTTGACCTATTGCCCGATGCAATTGGACGGCCGCCGGGGCGGAATCGAGGTAACTTCCTCGTTGGAAGAAATCGAACAACAGTCTCGCCGAGCCTGGATCAACGGGCTGCTGTCGATTGGGGCGATGGGATTGTTGAGCATCGGAGTGGTGATGATCGCAGGTGTGCGCTGGGTGGCTCAACCACTGGACGCGTTGACCGACAAAGTACGGCGCGTCGGGCATGGCGATTTGGCCAGCGATTTGGAAATCAAAACGAATGACGAACTGGGACAAGTCGCCGCGGCTGTCAATCAAATGTGTCAGCAGCTCACTGCGCAGAAACACGCCTTACAAGACGAAACGAGTCGCCGCATCGAAGCCATGGAGCAACTGAGGCATAGTGACCGGCTGAAAACTGTCGGGCAGCTTGCCGCTGGGCTGGCACACGAAGTCGGCACGCCGCTCAGCGTCGTTTCCGGCCGGGCCTCGATGATCCTGGCATCGGAAACACTTCCGGCCAGCAAAATCAAGCGTTACGCCCAAGTGATCAAGGATGAGTCCGACCGGATTTCGCAAACGGTTCGCAAACTGCTGGATTTTGCCCGGCAAAGCCATTTGCATCAAACCACGGGTGATTTACGTGAAGTCATTCGCCAATCCGTGGCGTTGTTGCGACCGTTGGCCGACAAACAAGGTGTGCAACTGAAAATGGAAATGCCCGAGGCACCCGCCTCCTGTTTGTTTGATTTTGGACAGATGCAACAAGTCTTGATCAACTTGATCGATAATGCCATCGATGCGTCTTCGCGCGGTCAGGTTGTGGCGATTTCGTTGGATCCGCGGGAATCGACTGAACCCACCGCCTGGAAGATTCGAGTTTCTGATCAGGGAGGGGGTATTCCCCCGGAAAATCTTCCGAACGTATTCGAGCCCTTTTTTACGACCAAGGAGGTGGGGGCCGGCACGGGTCTGGGTCTATCGATTGCACATGGCATCGTGGAAGAACACGGCGGAAACATCACCGTGCACAGCGAATTGGGGCAAGGCACTCGTTTTGAGATCGAATTACCGTTTGCCCGCAACCCCGGCGCCAGCCCCGATGATTGAGGTTAGTTTCGCGTCACCAATCAGTTTTTTCCGCAAAACCGACCATAATTGGGGGGTTAATTGGCACGCGAAATGCCGGTTTAGAGGCCGGAACAGAGATTAACTGCCAGTTGTTGGCAGAGAGGTAAATATGAACGGAAGTTGGAATTTAGGTACGATCGCTGGGGTCCGTGTGCGAATTCACTGGACCTTTTTGATCCTGCCTATCTGGATATATTTTTCCGCCCTGTTCGCCGGCAGCGGTCTGGCGGTGGCGTTGAATTCGGTGGTATTCGTACTGGCGATTTTCGGTTGCGTGTTGCTGCACGAACTGGGTCACGCCTTGGCCGCCCGCCGCTATGGAATAGCGACTAGAGATATCACGTTGCTGCCGATCGGTGGCGTTGCGTCGTTGCAGCGCATGCCCCGCAATCCGGTGCAGGAATTGGTGATCACGGTGGCCGGCCCTCTGGTGAATGCCGTGATCGCAGCGGTGATTTTCGGGGGACTGGCTTGGCTTGCGCCGCTGGACGCGGTCTCCGGTTCATCATTGGGTGTATTTCTACAACGCCTGGCCTTCGTCAACGTTTTGCTGGTGGTGTTTAACTTGATCCCAGCTTTTCCGATGGACGGCGGGCGAATTTTGCGAAGCCTGTTGGCGATGCTAATGGACTATCGGCAAGCGACATCGATTGCGGCTAACGTAGGACAAGTTTGTGCCGTCGGATTGGGTTTGCTGGGTATTTTCAGCGGCAACCTGATTTTGTTGTTGATTGCAGCCTTTGTTTTCCTGGCAGCTCAGGGCGAGAAAATGGCGGTGGTTTCGGCAAACGCCATGGCCTTGCACGACGACTTCCAGGACGAATTCCAGGACGAATTTCAAGACGTTCGGCCGTTTGCCGACGGAACGCGCGTCACCGTGCCGGCGAGCTGGCCGGCTAATTCTGTCGCCCGTTGGTTGTCGCAAGGCGACGATGACGTATGCAACGTGGTGCAGGAAGGTCGCGTAATTGGATTTTTGACCAAGTCCGATTTGCTTCGCGCCCTGGCATCGGGCAAA
The DNA here is from genome assembly GCA_041599835.1 of Pirellulaceae bacterium. Classification (GTDB taxonomy): domain Bacteria; phylum Planctomycetota; class Planctomycetia; order Pirellulales; family Pirellulaceae; genus CAJQPP01. The sequence continues at coordinate 3,005 of JBFILF010000162.1, read as the reverse complement.
GGCCATTGGCCGATCGGACAGTTGTTGCCGGTACGATATTAAGACACTACAACGCGCCAATCGAGCGTTTACTCGTCGTCGTCTTTGAGTTTCCGATACAGCGTCTTGCGGTCGATTCCCAGGATTTCGGCGGCTTCGGTTTTGTTGCCGCCGGTTTGTTTCAGCACGTGACGGATGTACCGGTTGTCGATTTCTTCCAGCGTTGCCAACGGCTGGTTGTCGTGCTCGGCGACGACGAGGGTATCCTGTTGATGGTGCACGATTTTCTCGGGAAAGTCGTCGATCACCAATTGATTGAATTGAGTTAACGCGACCGCTCGCTCAATGACGTTTCGGAGTTCGCGGACGTTGCCCGGCCAATCGTACTGCAGCAATCTGGCGGCAGCCGGCTGGGCAATGCCGGTCACCGGTTTGCCGGTCTGGGCGGCAAATTCACGCAAAAAATGGTTCGCCAACAATATCACGTCGGTTCCCCGCGTCCGCAACGGCGGAATCACCAGTTGGATGACGTTGATCCGGTAAAAAAGGTCTTCGCGGAAACGGTTTTCCTCGATGTCCAGTTGCAAATCTCGGTTGGTCGCCGAGATGAGTCGAACGTCAAACGGGATCTCTTGTTGGCCGCCAACGGGGCGGACGGTTTTTTGCTCGATCGCCCGCAGCAGTTTCGGCTGGAGTTCCAGCGGCAGTTCGCCAATTTCGTCCAGAAACAACGTCCCGCCATCGGCCTGGACAAATAAACCCTGACGATCCTGCCGCGCGTCGGTAAAGGCGCCTTTGACGTGTCCAAATAACTCACTTTCCACCAGCGTGGCCGGCAGTGCGCCGCAGTTGACGGCTACGAACGGTTTAGCTTGGCGCTCGCCCTGCGAATGCAAGGCGCGTGCCACCACTTCTTTGCCAGTGCCGGTCTCGCCGATCAACAGCACCGAGGCGGAGACATCCACGATGCGTTGCAGCTGGGATTTTAGTCGCCGCATGGCGTCGCTGGAGCCGATCAATTGTCCAAATTCGTTTTCCGGCTGGGAAAATTTCAGGCGCTTGATTTGTTGTTTGAGCTGGTAATGTTCAGCGGCCCGCCGCATGACGACGTGCAGCATGTCCAATTCGATCGGTTTGGTGACGAAATCAAATGCACCGGCGCGAATGGCCTGGATCGATGTTTCCAGGCTACCAAAGGCCGTCATCACGACGACGGGCAGGTCAGGGCGATGCTGTTTGACGAGCCGGCAAAATTCCAACCCGTCCATGCCCGGCATTTTAACGTCGGTCAGTACCACGTCGAAATCGCCGCCATCATCAGCGGCGCCCGCGACCTCGTTGGCCGCGGATTCATTGGGCGCGGATTCTGGCTGCGTGCTGTCGGACGGCAACCGCAGCCTGTGCAACGCCTGAACTGCTGATTCAACGCAGCTGACACGAAAACCGCCGCCCTCCAGCGACTCGCATAACAGGTCGCGCATGGCAGCCTGATCTTCGACGACCAAAACCGCCGGCGGGTCAGAGGCTGGATGGGATGAGTCGGTCAAGTTGGCGCTCGGTTCGTATCTACCGCGACGTGAACAAACAGGGCATTATAGAATTGATTCTCGAGCAGGTGCACGTTGGTCGCAAAACGTGTGAATTGAGGCGTGGCCGGTGCGAACTGTTGGTATCCATTGTTGAGCGGGCAGGGTATCATCAGGTGAGGTTTACCCGCAGCCGCGCAGCCAATAACACGCTGTTCTGAGCACCATGAATATTCGGTTGCTTGTTCTTGTTGTGATGCATTCCACGGCCTGGACCTCCGCTATGGCGGAAGATTCGGTCGATTTTCAGCGCGATATCCGCCCGCTGTTGTCGGACCGCTGCTACCGATGTCACGGCCCGGACGAACACGCCCGCCAGGCTGATCTGCGATTGGATCAGCTGCATGACGCGCAATACGTGATCGGTGCAGACGATCCGGCAACCAGCGAACTGTTGCGGCGAATTACCTGCGACGATGAGTCGGAATTGATGCCGCCGCCGGAATCCAAGCTGCAACTGAAGCCCGAGGAAATCGACCTGATTCGCCGGTGGATTGCCGAAGGCGCCGTATGGCAAGAACATTGGGCGTTTCAGAACCCATCATCGCCACCTTTGCCACCGGTGAGTGACCCGGCGTGGCCGGCAAATGAAATCGACTACTTCATTCTAGAACAGCTCGACCGGCGGGGATTGAATCCCTCCGATCGCGCGTCAAAAGAAAAACTCATTCGCCGTGTCAGCTTTGATTTGACCGGCCTGCCGCCAACCTTAAGGGAGATCGATAATTACCTGGCCGATTCATCGCCCCGCGCTTTTCATAACGTCGTCGAGCGATTGCTTGACTCGCCGCAATTCGGCGAGCGGATGGCCAGCGAGTGGCTGGATGTGGCTCGGTACAGCGATACGTACGGATACCAGGTCGACCGCGACCGTTACGTTTGGCCGTGGCGAGATTGGGTGATTCAAGCATTTAACCGCAACTTGCCTTACGATCAGTTTGTGCTGCAACAAGTGGCCGGTGATTTGCTGCCCGCTGCCAGCGACGACCAGATCCTGGCGACAACGTTCAACCGGTTGCATTCTCAGAAGGTTGAGGGGGGCAGTGTTCCCGAGGAATTCCGCGTCGAATACGTGGCGGATCGCACGCATACGTTTGCCACTGCCTTTCTGGGCCTGACGCTGGAATGCGCCCGATGCCACGACCACAAGTTCGATCCGTTGAGTCAGGCGGAATACTACCAGCTATTCTCGTTCTTCAATAATATCGACGAAGCCGGGCTTTATTCGTATTTCACCAACTCGGTGCCGACACCGACACTGGTGTTGGCAGATGACGGGCAAAAACTGCAACAGAAACAGCTACGCCAAAATGTAGAACAAGCCGCTGACGCACTGCGGCAGCTGGCCGCCGAGGAAGGCCAGGCGTTTTCCAACTGGCTGGACGATTTAGCGGCGCGCCGAGCATTGGTCGAATCCGACGAGCCGCTCGTGCCCGGTCT
>JBFILF010000161.1:0-10345 GCA_041599835.1 Pirellulaceae bacterium | reverse complement strand
TAGCCAATGGCGCCAAAGTCAAGGTCGCTCGAAAGCCATTTGCCGTTTTGTCGGACGGTCAATCAAAAGAGTTTTCGTTCGGGACGATTTCCATCCCCAGCGGGCTCAATGGGCAACCGCGCCGTTGGCGGAGAATTGAACAAATCTTGAAGCAGGCAGCTCGGTCTGGCGTGCGCGTGTCGCCGGTCGATTCTGGCCTGGCAACCAGCGGGATTGACTTGGGCAGCAACAATTTTCCCACCGTCGAGCCGCGCTCAGTCGCTTTGGTGATCGGCCGCGGTATGAGCGCCTATCAAGCCGGCCAGGTGTGGCATCAATTGGATCATCGTATCGGCATGCCGGTGACGATGATCGACCACCGCAGAATGGAATCCGCCGATCTGTCACGTTACACCACGATCGTGTTGGTCAGCGGTTTTGTGAGTTGGTCGGACGCGGCGATCGACGAATTGAGACGTTGGGTGACGCAGGGAGGCACGCTGGTTGCCATGGGCGGCGGTGCGGCGATGGTCGAACAGCGATTGCTGACTCTGACCGCCTCCCCGCAAACTGCTGCCACTGAACGCACCACCGACGGCGAGCCACCAGATGCTCCCGAATCCGGGCCGAAACCCGAGCGACCTCGATTTGTGGACGCCCGCGCCTCGGCAGCGCTGGCCCTCATCAGCGGCGCGATCTTTCAAACCGAAATCGATACTTCGCACCCCTTGTGTTTTGGTTTTACGGAGAAACATTTGCCGGTCTTTCGCAACTCGACTCACGTGCTGGTCACCGCCAACCCAGCGGTTTCCAATCCGATTCAATACACGGCGGACCCGTTGCTGGCGGGTTATGCATCGGAAGAGAATATCCATCAGATCGCCGGATCACCGAGTGTCACCGTGCATGCTGTCGGTGGGGGGCATGCGATCCTGATGATCGACGATCCGAATTTCAGGGGTTTTTGGCCGGCCACGAGTCGAGTCTTTATGAACGCCATCTTTTTTGGTCAGCTTGCATCGGCCCCGCGTGGCCGGCGGTAGTTTCCGGTCATTTCGTCAGAGGCGACTTGCAAGTGTTTCATGCCATTGGGCGATCGGCCTTCGATCACGCGCCTCCAGCGGCCCGGTGACGCGTCAGCTCGCATTGCTATGACTGGAGGCAAGTTCTAGAATTCCTGGGCTCTTCCAGAATCCGGAAATACGGAGAAAACGGCCCCATCATGTCACGCACCTTCGTTAATCAACTGGCCGACGGCGAAGGCGTCGACGAGATTTTTCTGGCGTCTGAAAAACAACTGCGCCCCAATCGCGCCGGCAACCTTTATCTGCAAGTTCGCTTGAGTGACAAAACCGGTTCGCTCACGGCCATGTTGTGGAACGCGAATCAGCGGTTATTTGACAGTTTTGACAACGGCGATTTTGTTCGGGTGCAAGGCACGTCTCAGTTGTACAACGGCGGCATGCAAATCATTGCCAAAGAGATCTCCGCGGCCGACGTCAAGGCGGTGGATGAAAGTGATTTTGTGACGTTGTCGCAGGCCAACGTCGAATCGCTCAGCCGGCAACTGGCGGAGTTGTTGCGGGGCCAACGCAACGTGCACTTGAGGAACCTGGCCGAATGTTTCCTGGCTGATGAAACGTTCATGGCTAAGTTCAAAAAAGCGCCGGCCGGAATCAAAAATCACCACGCCTACCACGGGGGTTTGATCGAACACGTGGTGTCGGTGCTGGAGTTGGCCCAATTTGTGGCCGGCAGGTACACAAGGCTGGACGAAGATCTGTTGTTGATGGGCGCGTTCTTGCACGATTGCGGCAAAATCGACGAGCTATCGTACGAACGTGACTTGGGCTACGAGGATGCCGGCCAGTTGATCGGCCACATGGCGATGGGCGTGGAAATCCTCCAACAAAAAATCGCTGAGGCCGAGAAGTTGTCGGGTGAGCCGTTTCCGCCCCAGCTGGCAATGCAACTCAAACACATGATACTCAGCCATCACGGCGAGCACGAATTTGGCAGCCCTGTTTTGCCCATGACATTGGAAGCAATCGCCCTGCACTTCATTGACAATTTGGATGCCAAGATGCACAGCATCGTGCAGATCATTGACGAAGATCCCAACTCGGCCAGTCCCTGGACGACCTATCAACCCAACTTGTCCCGAAAGATTTACAAGGACGGCAGCCGGTCATCAGCACGCTAGCATTGGTGGTCGTTATAGTTTGCCTGATCGTCATCTTTCGCCCGCTGATTTGATTTGCAAGTGAATTTCCTTGCCCCACCGTTGACGCTTTTCGGCCTTTGTCTAGCATTCCACTCCCGCTTAAGCTGCCGAGACCAAACCGGATTGCATTGAGATTCGTATTAAGCGGTGGTTCGTCGCACTCCACGATGGGGTTAGCCGGTGCTGGGTTCGACCCGCCAGCACGCACGCGTCACGATGACGTCAACTGGTCACGTCCATCAGATGTCGCAAGTGTTTGGAGTGTGTCAATGATATCCCGTCAGAAGCTGCGTTGCTCAATCGTTATTTTCTTGCTGATGCTGATTGTAGTCCCCCTGCAACCGGTCATCGGAGATGGTTGTGCGCAATTCGATGTGCCGTCGGTAGTGGAAGGCTGTGACGTGACCACCGAAGCTTTCGCGGCGGCGCATCCCAACCAGCGGCTGATTGAAATCGTCATTCCATGTTCCACGCTGGTCCGCTGCAAGGATCCTCAAAATGTCTCCGAATTGATGATTCAAATCCGCAATCTTGTGCCGGGGATGCGCGTGGTGGACTACCACCCGCGAACCCAGACGTATTCCGAAATTGACGGACCTGTGGCGGTCGAACTGCACCGAGAACGTACGGGCTCGATCGGACTGGACGCCACCGGCACGTTCAACGACATGGTCGGCGTGACCGGCGGAGCCAAAACCGGCAGCAAAGACGGCAAGATCGAGCGATTTCAACGTCTGCCCCAACAAAAATTGCTGTTGGCCAGCGGAACGATTAACCGGGGTAGCGGCGTTTACTACAAATTTCTGCACAGCGGCCAAACGACGCTCGAAGGCGGACACCAGTTGGCGCTGACCTTGCAAGTCCCGGACCGCTGGCGCGGCGGATTGCTGCGCATCGACTTCCGCGCCACCGGCGTGGAGAAATATTGGATCGGTTCCAACGATGACTTTGTTGCTGGACACAAGTCGCTGATGGTCGCCACGTATCTCAAAGGCGATTGGGAGGCCCAGCAGCTGGCCGAAAACTACTCGAATATCGAGCGGGTATTGCGGCGATACGCCCAGCATTGGCAACAAAACCAACAGCAGCGAACCCAGCATAACCCCGTCGCGCAATTGGGGAACCTGTTTGGATACAACAACGAGAAACTGCCGTCCGGCTGGACGGACCGATTCATGCTTTACGACACACGCAGTATTCAGTCCAAGATTCGACCTCACCTGTCGAAACCGCTGCAGCGGACCACGGACCAGTTTGTCTCGGCCCGGCATCAATTGCTTCAGCTCAGTCGCTAGGCGCCAGTCAGAACAGCCCAACGCACTTTCAAGCCGCGCTTGCCTGGATTCGCCCGGCACCGGGAACATGACGACGGGGAATTTATAACGTTTTGAGATACTCGAGGAGCGCCCGTTTTTGTTCGTCTGGCAAGCCATCGGGGTACGTGTGGCCCGCCGCACTTTTTCCCCGTACGCGGGTATCGAAATACAGGCGTCGTTCATCGCGGCGCAGCGAATCTGGCAGCTGTTGCAGCGTTTCGGTTACCAAACCGACGCGCTGTTGATCAAATCCATTTCGATCGCCGCGTTTCCAGATTTGCGGCCGCTGATCGGAATGCAGCATGTGCCACAGTGTTGGAACGCTGCCGTTGTGCAGGTACGGCGCAGAGGCCCAAATGCCATGCAGGGGCGGTGCCTGATAACCGATCGGTGCCAATACCGTGTCGTCTTCCCCGTAATGGGCAAACCAGCTTTCGTGATAGCCGCGCCGGTGATCCGGCGTCAATGCGCGCAGCCGCACCGGATCGGTTCCGATGTCGTCGATCGGGATGATGCGTCCCGGGTAATCCGGCGCCGATCCATAACTGCCGTGGCACTCGCTGCACGACTGGTTAAATACCTGTTCGCCGCGACGGGCCAACGGCCGGTCAATCTCAAACGGGTAATCGGGTGGCTCAAGCGACTCGATGTACGTGTAGATCAATTGGAACTCATCGTCCCACGACCGCATTAGCGGGCCACTGTTGCGGCGATCCATCACGAACGGCACCAACGCTCGGTGGTTTTTTTCCACGAATCCGTCGATGTACAAACGCTCGCGGCGACGGACGTTCCACCAAGCCGGCGCGTCCATGTCGTGATGAATCACTTCCGGAGGCAGTCGCCAGGGCACGACATTCAGGTGCTTGTCGCGAAACGACATTAATGCAATGCCAAACACCACGGCGTTGCTGGTTCCCACCGTGGTGCCCATCGGAACCACCATCGAACCGAGATCCATTTGATTCAGGGGTCGTTTCAAGCGTTGCTTGGTTTGCCGCAAATCGTCGTACAAGGTTTGCAGGGAGATCAGCGAATTGGGCGCACCCGGTATCGATTTGCCCGCCACGCTTCCGCCATGGCAAGCAAAACAGTTCATGGCCCACCAGCCCTCGCCGTCGACGGTGTATTGCAGCGGCTTGCTACTGTCATTATCTCGCGGAGAAAACCCGTACCGGTCAAACGCCAGGCGGGTGCGCTGTGCCGGCGAGGCTTGTGCCGCTCGGCTTCTCAGCGGCTCGGGCCAGTCTTTCCACAACTCATCAAAGGTAGACTGATGAAAATCCCGCGGCAGGAATCGATGGTTGAGGATTAAATCCAACCCGGCCTGGCTGTCGGACTGGCTCGAAACGGCATGGTTGTCCTGCGCCCGCGCCGCCATTGGCCAAGGGGCAATCACGGCCAGCAGGGCCGCCATCAGCGGCCATGCCGCGAGAACGCAATTCGGCGAAGTGTGCCGATCGGAAATCATGACATCTCACACAAAGTTTGCCAAAACTGACGGTGCATTCACGTAATACACAAATACACAATGGGGCGCATACACAATGGCGCGCTTCATCGTCGATCTGTTTGACATCAGCTGAGCGGAATTCGCAGTCCGTCATAGGCGATCGCCACTCCGTTTGGCAATGTGGCCATCACACTCTCGTAGTCTACGCGGCACGAACAGTGAGTGAAATACGTTTGCTTGGGACTTAGTTCGGCAGCGGCCGCAACGGCTTCGTCAATACTCAGGTGTGTCGGGTGCGGATCCGGCCGCAGCGCGCTGAGAATCAACACGTCCAATCCCTGCAACAACGGTTTGCTGTTCGCCGGAATCTCCTTGACGTCCGTACAATAGGCGATGTTGCCCACGCGAAACCCTAACACGTCGAATTTGGGTCCGTGGCTCAGCGGGATGGGGACGATCCGCGCCCCCAGCGTCTCGAACGGTCCGTCGATCAACTGAATGTTGACGGCCGGCACGGCCCCGACGTGCGTGTGGTCTTCGTCAGCAAAGGCATAGGCAAAGGCCGTTCTCAGTCGCTGCTCGACAACGGCATTACAGAATACTGGCACGGGGTGACCCAGGTAAAACTGGAACAGCCGCAAGTCGTCAAATCCCATGATGTGATCGGAGTGCTCGTGGGTGAAGGCAACGGCGTCGACGATGCCAATGCCTTCGCGCAATAACTGCATCCGCAGATCGGGCGAGGTGTCGATCAACAAATTGCCCGCCGGCAATCCAAGAATCACGCTGCAACGTGTCCGCTTGTTCCGCGGATGATCGCTTTGGCAAACGGGGCAATCGCAACCGATCGCCGGGACGCCAACTGAGGTGCCACAGCCGAGCACAATCAGCTGTCCAGTTATATCGACGGTGCGAGGCGTCTTGACCGGCTTGGTTTTAGCCACTGGAGTGTCTCTGGATTACGATGGCATCACCTGGCACACACGGCTTTGGATCGCGCCGCCGCGGCGGCCTGAGGCCGTGACTGGCGTATAATTTTGCGATTTATTTTGCCTGCATTTTTGATCCTGCCGGATGGTCTGGTGCAGCGGTAACCCCATTTGATGTGCGATTCGTGCTTGACACGTTCGCCGCGACGGATCGGGGAGATAGGAAATCTGCGTTGACCCTTTCGGCAAACGGTTATAAATTGTTTCGAGAAAATAATTTGCGCGCGTAGGCGTTTTGACGCAAGTGGCGGTCCTCCTGATGGGCGGCCACTCGACAGCTACCGGTGTGCTGGTTGGCAGGTATCAGGTGATGGATTTGGCAAGTGCGCCGAAAACCCGCTACCCTGAATTCGCAGGCTGCCGGTGCCATCTGACGGGTTTCGCGCGACCAGAATTGGTGAATTGATGGAACGGTTGGCGGAACGAATTTGGGAATTCCTCTCGCTGTTTTTCGGCGGGTTGTTGCGGATGTTCGAACGGGGCGTGACGTCCTTGTTCGGTTCATCCAATGCGCGCTACATCAAACGATTGAGTTCTAAAGTCGATGCGATCAGTGCGCTTGAACCCAAGTTCGAGTCGATGACCGACGATGAGCTCACACACCAGACGTCGATATTCAAGGATCGACTGGCTGCCGGTGAGACGCTGGATGACATCATGATCGAAGCGTTTGCCGCTTGTCGCGAGGCTGGCAAACGATACCTCAACATGCGTCATTACGACGTGCAGATGATCGGCGGCATGGTGCTGCACAACGGATCCGTGGCGGAAATGGTCACCGGCGAAGGCAAAACGTTGGTGGCCACGCTGCCAGCCTACCTCAACGCGCTGGCGGGCAAGGGCGTGCACGTGGTGACGGTCAACGATTACCTGGCGCGACGGGACATGGAATGGATGGGCCCGCTGTACATGGGCCTGGGATTGACGGTCGACGCGATTCAAAGCGAACACAATGTCGATCGAAAGCAAAAGGCTTACGACTGCGACATCACGTATGGCACCAACAACGAATTCGGATTTGATTACCTCCGCGACAACATGCGACCGGCGGCGCGGGGCGATGACCGGTTCCCCAAGCACCTGCAGCAATCGCAGGGCAAGTTGTATTTCGCCATCATTGACGAAGTCGACAATATCCTGATCGACGAGGCGCGGACGCCGCTAATCATTTCCGGGCCGGCGCATGCGGACATTCGCCGCTACGCTGAAGCCGATCGGATCGCACGGCAACTGAAAAAGGACGTCCATTACACGGTCAACGAAAAAGACCGCAACGCCACGCTGACGGATGAGGGCGTGCGGGCCGCGGAAAAACTGGCGGGCGTCGAAAGTTTTTACACGGCTGGCAATATGGACTGGCCGCACCTGATCGACAACGCGCTCAAAGCCCACAACCTGTACGTCAAGGACGTCAACTACGTCATCAAAGACGGCAGTGTGGTAATTGTCGACGAGTTCACCGGTCGTTTGATGGAAGGACGCCAGTGGAGCGATGGTTTGCACCAGGCCGTGGAGGCCAAGGAAGGCGTCAAGATCAAAGAGGAGACGCAAACGCTGGCGACGATCACGTTGCAAAACCTGTTTAAGCTGTACGACAAGATCTGCGGCATGACCGGGACCGCCATGACCGAAGCGTCCGAGTTCTGGAAGATCTACGGGCTGGACGTGATTGCGATTCCCACGAACCGACCGCTGCAACGGATCGAACATCCCGATGTGATCTACAGCACCGAACAATTCAAATGGCGCGCGGTGGCTGACGAGATCGAGTTTTATAACCGCTGGGATATCGTGTATGAAAAGAACGGCACGCAACACATCGGGACCATCAAGAAGCAGACTGAATCCAAAATCGAAATTGCCGACAAGGACGACGGCAAGATCGAAGTGATCAGCGCCGACAAAATTGTCAACGTGCAATCGCAGGGGCGTCCGATCCTCGTGGGCACGGTGTCCATCGAGAAGAGCGAATTGATTTCCGAACAGCTGGCGCGGCGGGGCATCAAGCACGAAGTCCTCAATGCCAAGAATCATAAACGGGAAGCCGAAATCGTGGCCCAGGCCGGCCGCAAGGGCGCCGTCACCATCGCCACCAACATGGCCGGCCGCGGCACCGATATCATCCTGGGCGGTAACCCCGAAACGATGGCCTGGGCACAGTTGCAGGACAAATACGAAACGCGGTTGGACGTGCCGCGCGAAGAATGGGATGAACTCGTCCAGCGCATCGACCAGGAACACTCGATGTCCGAAATGGGCCAGGAGGTCAAACAGCTGGGCGGATTGCATGTGATCGGTACCGAACGGCACGACGCCCGGCGAATTGATTTGCAGTTGCGCGGTCGGACGGGGCGTCAGGGCGACCCCGGCAGCAGCCGCTTTTTCCTCAGCCTCGACGACGACCTGATGCGGATTTTTGCCGGCCCCTTCGTCAAACGAATTTTGGAAATGGGTGGCTTCAAAGACGAAGTGCCGATCGAAAGCGCGATGGTGTCCCGCCGCATCGACAGCGCCCAGAAAAAGCGCGAAGAATACAACTTTGAAGTCCGCAAGAACCTGCTGGAATATGACGAAGTCATGGACGAGCAGCGAAAGCGGATTTACCGGTTCCGCCAGAGAATTCTGGACGGTGTCAGTTGTTGCGACGTGATCGTGGACATGGTTGAAAAGGAAGTCGATTTCAATCTCGATACCTACGCCGCCGATGATTTTGGATCGATTTCCTTTGCCTCGTGGGCCGGTACGCAGTTGTCCGCGCCGCTGGAGCCGCGAAACTTCAAAAACGTCGATTTCAAAACGGCTGAAGAAATCGCCAAAGACGAAGCCGAGCGGGCCGCCGAAGGCGCCGTGCTCAGCGCCATCGAGGAAAACTTGCCGATCGACGAAGGCGACGAGGCCGGTCGCGATTGGAATTGGGATGCCCTGGCCAAGTTCGTCAACGTGCGGTGGGACCTTAACGTGCGCGATCGGGATCTGAAAAAGATCGGCCGCGACCAGATCGACGAGCATTTGATCACGCGGGCCCGCGAAGCGATCCAGAAAATCGATTTGTCCGACGGCGCGATCATGCTGGACTCCGAATTTCACCTCAACACCACGATTCGCTGGGTGAAAGCCAAATTCGGCGTCGAAATCGGTATCGAAGAAATCAAAGAGTTGGAGCTCGACGAAATCAAACAGGTCGTCGCCCAAAAAGCGATCGCCAAATACGACGAAAAAGAAGCCGAATATCCCGTGATCGCTGGCATGTACCAGTTTGCCAGCGGCGAAGGCAGCCAGGCGCGGATCAACCGCGAAGAACTGGTGAATTGGGCCAAGGAACGATTCGAAACCGAGTTGTCTCTGGAAGACCTTAAGAACAAACAGCGGGACGAAATTCGCGCGCTGCTGATTAATCACAGCCGCTCGCATCAATCGCAGGCCCAGCAAGCCATGCAATCGCTGCACCAGCAGGTCGAGTCGCTGGCAGGCAACGGCCATCTTTCATTGCATGACTCCAACGGCGAAGCCAACTCGCTGGCCGAATGGTTGAAAGATACCATCGATTATCAGATTCCCGATAACGAATTCGACGATCTGGACCGCGACGCCCTCGAACAAAAACTGACGTCGGTGGTTGCCGATCATTTCCACCCGGAAATGCGGCGGATGGAACGCATGGTCTTATTGGATGTCGTCGACAACGCCTGGAAAGACCATTTGCTGGCGATGGACTATCTGCGCAGCGCCGTGGGACAACGCGGCATGGCCCAGTTGGATCCCAAAGTCGAATACAAGCGCGAAGGCATGCGACTGTTTGAAGGGCTGTGGCGGAGCATCGGCGAACGGGTGACGGATCTGATCTATCGCATGGAACACCTGTCGCCGGATTTTGTCAGCAATACGTTCGTCAACACCCGCGCCGAACACCAGGAATTCAACCAGAGCGAAATGGCCCAGCAACAGCAGGCCGCCATCGAAGCTTCCAAGCAAGGTGAAAAACCGGCCGTGCAAACCATCCGCAATCGCGGCAGAAAAGTCGGTCGCAACGACCCCTGCCCGTGCGGCAGCGGCAAAAAATACAAAGCCTGTTGTATGCGTAAACAAAGTCCCGTTTGATTCGCCTGGCGATGGGCCCCGGAGTACGAAAGGATTCGCACGATGGCCGGTTGGTTTTGTAACGGCATCTATCTGGCTGTCTACCTGCTGCTGACGCCATGGATTGTCTACCGGCGGCTGGCGGCGGGCCGGCCACTGGGCAACTGGCGTCAGCGGGTGCTGGGGTTGGTCCCGAAGCGCGAGTCCAATCGACTGTGCATGTGGATTCACGCCGTCAGCGTCGGCGAAGTCAACCAGTTAGGCATGTTGTTGCCGGCGTTACAACAGCAGTTTCCCAATTGGGAAT
>JBFILF010000160.1:0-10358 GCA_041599835.1 Pirellulaceae bacterium | reverse complement strand
CTGTATATCCTTGAAATCACGGCGCTGGCCGCTGGACTGCTGACGATCGTCGGCATGATCGGCATCATTGCCCGGCGCATATCCAATTCCAAGATTCGCGTTGTCACCAGCCGTGTCGATACGGTTTTGTACGCTTTGTTGTTATTGCAACTGGTGTCCGGCGTGGCGGTGGCCATCTTTCATCCGTGGGGATCGTCTTGGTTTGCAACGTCGATGACGCCTTACCTGTGGTCACTCGTCAAATTCCAACCGGAGATTGCTTATGTCGTGGGCCTGCCCTGGTTGGTCAAACTGCACATTATTAACGCCTTTGCCTTGATCTTGATATTTCCGTTTACCCGTTTGGTTCACGTCCTGGTCGTGCCTAATCCCTATCTGTGGAGAAAAACACAAGTCGTCCGTTGGTACGGGCGGGGTTAGCCGGCACATTGAAAGGTTAGGTCAGCATGGTCGCTTCGGCCGCCATGAATGAAGACTTGTCTCCTCATGAGAGGCGTCTTAGTTGGTGGATTCTCTCGGCCAACACGTTTGCCTTCACGGTGTGCTTTGCCGCCTGGATGATGTACGGGGTGTTGATCACCTGGCTGGTCGCCAACGGTGTGTATCAGTGGGACAGTTCTCAAATGGGCTGGTTGATCGGGATTCCCGTGCTGACGGGCGCATTGTTTCGACTGCCGATGGGTTTGGCGACCGACAAATGGGGCGGCCGAATCGTTTACGGAACGTTGTTGTTGCTGGCGGCCATTCCGATGTTCCTGGTCGGTTATTGCCAGACCTATTGGAATTTCTTTTTTGCCGGTTTGGGATTCGGTTTCTGCGGGACCGGTTTTGCCGTGGGCATTGCCTACACGTCGGTATGGTTTCCCAGTCGATTGCAAGGCACGGCGCTGGGCATTTTCGGCGCCGGAAATGCCGGAGCTGCCTTGACAACTCTGGTCGCGCCATCGGTTCTTAATTGGCTGACCAATGGTGGAGAAAGCGTGGACGGCTGGCGGGAGCTGCCAAAAATGTACGCGGCCTTGTTGGCCGGCACCGGCGTGTTGTTCCTGCTCACGACCAAAACGCGTTTGCCGCCGGGCAGCGCCACCAAGACATTGATCCAGCGGCTGGCCCCGCTGAAGAACATCCGGGTTTGGCGGTTCGGGCTGTATTACTTTTTTGTGTTCGGCGGGTTTGTGGCGCTAGCCCAATGGTTGGTCCCCTATTACGTCAATGCTTATGCCACAACCGTGGCGACCGCCGGTCTGTTGACCGCCGTATTCAGTTTTCCGTCGGGCGTGATTCGCGCTTTGGGCGGATGGATGTCCGACGTGTGGGGCGCGCGGCGGGTCATGTATTGGGTGCTTGGCTCGTCGTTGGTGTGTTGCCTGCTGTTGATCGTGCCGCAAATGAACATTCGCTCACCCGGCAATGGCATCATGGCGCGGGCCGACGGCGAAGTGATCGACGTGTCCGAATATCAGATCATCGTCAAAGCCACCAAAACCGGCCGGGAACAGGCGTACCCGGTGAAACAAAAGAAAGGTGAACTTGTCAGCGAAGAAGAACAACACAAGCAAGTGCTGATCTGGCCAAGATCCACCAGCTGGCAAGAACCCGTCGTTACCGTAGGCCAGTCGGTGCAACGAAAAGAGTTAATCGCCAAAGGCGTGACGCAAATTTTCTTTCAGGCCAACATTTGGGTATTCACCGCTCTCTGTTTGGTGATTGGCTCGGTGATGGGGATCGGAAAAGCCGCCGTGTATAAACACATCCCCGATTACTTCCCCACGGACGTTGGGGTGGTCGGTGGCATCGTGGGCGTACTCGGCGGACTTGGCGGATTCGTGTGCCCGGTGATTTTTGGATACATGCTAACTGCTACGGGATTGTGGACGTCGTGCTGGATGTTCTTTGTCGTGGTGGTGACCATCTGCCTGGTGTGGATGCACATTGTGGTGCAACGTCAACTGAAACAGAAGGTTCCCCAGCTGGAGCATCAGTTGTAATTGGGAAATTGTGTGATTGGGAAATTGATCCTGAAATCGATCGTGAAGGGACATGAATAATCGGGCCTATACCTATGCGTTGGTGGTGGGCGTGCTGATCAGCTTGTTGGCAATGATCAGCGGCGCTCGCTCATTTCATTTGCCCGATAATCATCAAGACTACCAACCGATTCAGCCTATTGCATTTTCGCACCACCAGCACGCCGGCCAGCTGGCAATCGATTGCGCCTATTGCCATCATGCCGCGGAGACTAGCCGACATGCCGGGATTCCGGCGGCCAGTGTTTGCATGAATTGCCACTCCGTTGTGACGTCTTCCTGGGGCGCGGTGTTAGCCGAAGACGAACGTGCCAAACAGGAAATTCGCTCGCCATTGCCGATTACGTCGCCGGAACTGCAAAAACTTTACGACGCGCTGGCACTGGACACTCAGCGCCAACCCGATCCGGAAAAAACTGCCGCACCGATCGAGTGGATCAAAATACATAACCTGCCCGATTACGTTTATTTCGACCATCGCGCCCACGTGAACGTGGGAATCGATTGCCATGTCTGCCATGGCAATGTCGAGTCCATGGAACGAGTGCGGCAAGTCAAATCACTTTCCATGGGATGGTGCGTGAGTTGCCATCGGGAATCGAATCGAATCGGCGTTAAAGGCGTTCCCGTCAACGCTTCACTGGATTGTACCACCTGTCACTATTGAGAATTGATAACGCGAACTGCAGCCCACACGATGGCCGAACTGCCCCCTGAACTTGACCGGTTGAGTCACGAACCCGCGGCCGGCCCGCAGTTCGACGATGACAGCGATTTGAGCGCCTGGCGTGAACCGACCCCCGAGTCGGTTCGCCGCCGTTCGTTTTTAAAGGCCGTTGGTTTTGGCGTGGCCAGTCTGGCGGCCGGAGGCTGTCAAAAAGTCGCGCCGACCAAGGCCATTCCCGTTTTGCAACAGCCGCCGGGAGTGACGCCGGGACGCCCACTGTACTACGCGACCGTGTGTGGGGCCTGTCCGTCCGGTTGCGGCATGTTGACCAAATGCCGAGATGGCCGGCCAATCAAGCTGGAAGGCCTGGCCGGTCATCCGGTTTCTGACGGGGGTTTGTGCGCGGTTGGCCAGGCGTCGTTACTTGGCCTGTACGACCGGTTGCGATTCCCACAACCGCAACAAAAGGGGAACATCATTACTTGGAATTCGGCCGACGAATTGATCAGGTCAAAGCTGAAAGCCATCGACCAGTCGGGCCGCGCCGTGTGCATTCTCAGCGGTACGATCAACAGCCCCACCTTGCAGCGGACGATTGACCGATTCCTGGCCACGTTTGCCAACGGCCGGCACATCCAATTTGACGCGTTGTCCAATTCGGCAGTCGCCGACGCGCACGGGCAAACGCACGGCATTCGAGCCGTCCCCCAGTTTCATTTCGACCGTGCCGAAGTGATCGTCGGCTTCGATGCGGATTTCCTTGGCACCTGGGTCAGTCCGGTTGAGTTTACCGCGCAGCGGGCGTCAGGTCGAAACCTCAATGTCAATCCGCCCTTGATGTCATACCACGTTCAGTTCGAACCGTGCATGACGATAACCGGCAGCAATGCAGACTTGCGAGTCCCTGTCGCGCCCCTGGACGTTGCCACGGTGTTAGCGCAGTTGGCGTCTGAGATCTCGCGTCGCCTGGACGAGCCATTCGACGTTCAAATCCCCGCGACAGGGCTGCCGGTGTCTAATGAGATACTCGACGATTTGGCCAATCGCCTGGTGCGCGCCGCGGGCAAGAGCCTATTGGTTTGCGGCCAGCAGGATTTAACCGCACAAAAGCTGTGTAATTACATCAACCAGCTGCTGGGAAACTACGGATCGACGCTCCAAATCGGTCCGGCGGCCAGCGCCAGAAATGGAAGCGACGGGCAACTGGCAATGCTGATCGACCAGATGCGTCAAAGTACCGTCGGGGCCTTGTTGATTCACGACGTAAATCCGTTGTACGAAATCCCCCGTCACTTGAATTTCGCCGCCGCACTCGACCGGGTCGAACTGGTCGTTCAATTGGCGGTGCGTCCGGACGAGACGACGGAAAAAGCGCACGTGGTTTGTCCCGTGCCACACTTCCTGGAATCGTGGCGTGACTGCCAGGTCCGGCCCGGTGTGTTTGCGATCGGACAACCCGTCATTCAGCCGCTGTTTCAAACTCGGCCGTTGATGGAAACACTGTCAATCTGGATGGGCGAGCGGATTTCATCCCGCGATCTGATTGAGAGATATTGGCATTCCAACGTGTACCCGCAGGCGGCCAATCCCACAGATTTTCGCCAGTTTTTCCACCAGGCGATTCACGACGGATGGGTGCGCGTCGAGACGGAAACGCAGCCCGCCGCGACATTTAATCGAGAATCCATCAGTGGAATTCACGTTAATCCGACCCAAACTGAGTACACGTTGGTGGCTTACAGCAAACTGGGCTTGCTGGATGGCAAACACGCTTACAATCCCTGGCTGCAGGAACTGCCCGACCCGGTTAGCAAGGTGACGTGGGACAATTACGCTTGCGTTTCGGTGGCCACCGCCAAGCGACTGAATGTCGAAGAAGGCGACGTGGTCCGTTTGGATTTTCAAGACGACGATTCCGTCGAATTGCCGGTTTACATTCAACCAGGAACCCATGACGGCGTGATCGCTGTGGCGCTGGGTTACGGCAGCGTGGCGACCGAGCGGTTTGCCGGCGTCGGCCCGCAGTGGATCGAGCGGCGACCCACGGTCGGCTTGGATGGTCGAGTCGGCAAAAACATCGCCGACTTGCTCCGTTTTGACGAGCGTCTGTTTCGTTATTGGCGCAGCGGCCTGCAGATTACGGCGACCGGAGAACACCACCCACTGGCTTCCACGCAAACCTATCATAAGATCACCGTGCCACAGCGGCTGGCTCCTGCCGGGGGATTGCGACGTGCCGTGGTTCAGGAAACAACGTTCGCCGACTTTCTAGCTGACCCGACTTCCGGGCACCACGCGCATCACACGTTCGGTCCCGACATTTATCCCGACGATCACCCCAAGACCGGTCATCGTTGGGCGATGGCCGTCGACTTGAACGCCTGCACGGGATGTTCGGCGTGTGTGATTGCCTGCCAGGCCGAAAACAACATCTCGGTGGTCGGCAAAGATGAAGTGCGCCGTCGGCGCGACATGCACTGGATGCGAATCGACCGGTATTACTCCGGTGAAGGCGACGAGGTCGACGTGGTTCATCAACCGATGATGTGTCAGCACTGCGACAACGCCCCTTGTGAAAACGTCTGTCCGGTTCTGGCCACCGTCCACACCGCCGAAGGGCTCAACGCCCAAGTTTACAATCGCTGCGTCGGCACTCGTTACTGTGCTAACAACTGCGCTTACAAAGTGCGGAGGTTTAACTGGTTCCATTACGATCGTGCTGACCCGCTGGAAAACCTGGTGCTCAATCCGGACGTGACCGTGCGGTCGCGAGGCGTGATGGAAAAATGTACTTTCTGCGTGCAACGACTACAAAACGCCAAGATCGAAGCCAAACGGGTGGGCCGGCCTGTGGCCGATGACGACGTGCAAACAGCTTGCCAACAGTCCTGCCCGGCTCGCGCCATCGAGTTTGGGGATGTCAACAATGGGGAAAGTCGCGTTTCCCGGTTGCTGGACAACAATCCGAGGGCCTTTCGCGTGTTGGAAGAAATCGGTGTCGAACCGTCGGTTTACTATATGACGCTCGTCCGCAATCGCCAGCGGGCGCACGAGGCAGGAGGCCGTCACCATGGCTGATGTTCAATCCAGCATGCGACAGCCTTGGATTCTCGGCGACAAAAAGCTGATCGATGTCTCGAACGACATTTGTGAGATTCTCGAGCGAAAACCAACGCGCCTGTGGTGGGCGGCTTTTTTGGCGTCACTAACTCTGTTGGTCGCTGGCACCGGTGCCGTGATTTACGAAATCAGCGTGGGAATCGGCACGTGGGGCCTAAACCGCACCGTTGGGTGGGCGTTCGACATTACCAACTTTGTGTTCTGGATCGGGATCGGACACGCCGGGACCTTGATTTCGGCCATCCTGTTTTTGTTCCGGCAAAAATGGCGGACATCGGTGAATCGGGCAGCCGAAGCGATGACATTGTTTGCAGTGATTTGCGCCGGATTGTTTCCGCTAATTCACATGGGTCGGCCTTGGCTGTTTTATTGGATTGTGCCGTACCCCAATTTCCGCGGACCGCTGTGGGTCAATTTCCGTTCGCCGCTGTGCTGGGACTTTTTCGCGATCTCAACGTATTTCACCATTTCAGCCCTGTTCTGGTACATCGGTCTGATGCCGGACCTGGCGACGATCCGCGATCGGGCCAAGCGCGGTTGGCGAAAAAAGATTATGGGTTGGTTGAGTTTCGGCTGGAATGGCTCGTGTCGCACGTGGACACGCTACGAGGTTGTTTATTTGCTGCTGGCCGGTTTGGCGACACCGCTGGTGTTGTCGGTGCACACGATTGTCAGCATGGATTTTGCCACTTCAATCGTCCCTGGTTGGCATACCACGATATTTCCACCGTACTTCGTAGCGGGCGCGATCTTTTCCGGTTTTGCCATGGTGTTGACGCTGATGTTGATTGCGCGAAAAGTGTTGCCGTTGGAAAACTATTTCACCAAGCGGCACGTCGATGTGATGTGCAAGATCATTATTGTAACCGGCAGCATAGTCGGTCTGGCTTACCTGACCGAATTTTTTACCGCCGCCTATTCCGGAAACGTCTACGAACAATTTGTATTTTTTAATCGGGCTGCCGGTCCATTTGCCTGGGCCTACTGGACGATGGTGACCTGCAACGTTCTATCACCGCAATTGTTCTGGTTTAAGAAAATTCGTTCGAATCTGCTGATCGTTTTCGCCCTGTCGATTGTGATCAACGTGGGGATGTGGTTTGAACGTTTTGTGATCATCGTCACGTCGCTGCATCGCGATTACTTGCCGTCGAGTTGGGCCGATTATTCGCCAACGATCATAGAGATATTGACGCTGCTTGGGTCGTTCGGATTGTTCCTGACGCTGTTTTTGTTGTTTTGCCGATTATTACCCATGATTGCCATCGCCGAGGTGAAGGGGGTGTTGTCTTTCGGGCGGCCAACCGGACGCAGCGGCCCGCGCGAACGGCCGCTGCCGGAACCGCCTGCCGACCCGGAGCGGGAATTGGAAGGAGCCGCGGTATGAGCATTTCCAACACCTTGTCGCCGAGCCGCCGGATTTTTGTCGGCGTCTTTGAAAACGAAAAGGACATTCTCGGTTTCACACGCGAAGTGACGGCGCGGGGGCTGAAGATAATTGATATTTACTCGCCGTATCCCGTGCATGGGTTGGAGCAAGCAGCCCGATTTCGACCATCGCGGCTGCCGATCATTTGTTTTGTGCTGGGCTTGTTGGGTGCAGGATTGAAAGTTTGGTTCGAATTTTGGACGACCGCCATCAATTGGCCGATCGATGTTGGCGGAAAACCCTGGAACTCTTGGCCGGCCTTCATTCCAATCACGTTTGAAGTGATGGTGCTGATTGCCGGTATCGGTACGGTCATTGCGCTGCTCATCGCGGCGCGATTATATCCGGGCAAGCCAGCCAAGTTGGCATTTCCCGGAACAACGGATGACCGATTTGCGATCCTGCTGGAAGAGCACGACGCGACGTTTGACGCGGATGAAATCACGCGGCTCTGTCGCGATTACGGTGCGACCCACGTGGAAGAGCGGACCGAGGAGGTTAACTGATGTCGACCGTCGTCATCAATCGACTGCTGCTGGTGTCCATGGTGGTGTTAGTATTGTTGGCCTGGATTGTCCGCCGTGATGTGACTCAGCCGAACTATCATTTCACGCCGGAAATGGTGTTTTCGATCCCGTACGATTCGCTGGCGGGCAATCCCATTTTTCCCGACGGCAAAACGCAGCAATTGCCGGTTGCCGGCACAATTGCCCGCGGCGCTGAAGTGTTTGATTACCTGAATACCGAGGAGGACGCGTCGCGAGCCGGCCGCGAACTGCAAAATCCGTGGAAAGGCAGTGACTTGGACGTCGATGCCCTGCTGGCTGCCCAGGGCCGGGGCCGCAAGGTTTACGTATCGTTTTGCCTTCCCTGTCATGGTGCTGTTGGAAACGGCGACGGGCCGGTTTCCATGCACGGTTTCCCACCTCCGCCATCGTTGAGCTTGCCTCATAGCTTGGAGATGAGAGATGGACAGATGTTTCACGTCATCACCTTCGGGCAAAAAAATATGCCGGCCTACGCCGCGCAAGTGCCTGCGGAGGATCGGTGGAAAGTCATCCTGCACCTACGCGCCTTACAGGAACCGGCCCGACTGGCCGCCGAACAAGCGCAGGTTACAGCCGCTTCGATTGAGTCGGGTAGACAACTATATGAACAACTCGGTTGTCAAAAATGCCATACCGTGTCCGTCGAGCAGAAACCGGTGGGACCCTATCTCGGCCGGGTGGCGGCCGCTTACGACCGGCAACTCCTGTGGGAGGCCGTCAAACATCCGAGCAAGACGATCGCCAATGGCTATCTGGCCGAGGTGTTCCTCATGTTTGATGGCAAGACGCATTCCGGCTTTGTCACTGGTGAAACAGACGCTGAAGTCACGATTCGCAACGCCGACGGAAATGAAATCGTGTTGCCAATAGATGATATCGACGAGCGGAGGACGCTGGAAAAATCGCCCATGCCGGACGGATTGATCGACGATCTGTCGAGCGAGCAGCTGGATTCGCTGCTCGATTACCTGCAATCATTGGCAGATGAATCAGCACCGTTGCCGGCCGACGGTCAATTGGAAAAACAACGCTCGGGTGACAACATGGCCGATGAATAACCGACAAGTATTTAAAAAACACATGTTCAATCCTGTTATCACCACCGACCAACTTTTGTGGCGAGGGACGCCGACATGAGTTCCAGTTCAGCCTCAACGATGCCGGCTCACAACGACCGCCCTGCGACAGCGGACGTCAAGTCACGGCAGGCCATCGCGCGGCTAAGCCAGTTTCGATTGACGGAGTCCACCCAGCGAATGGGAACCGCTTTGGTGTTAGTCGGCGCCGTCGCCGTGGCGCTGTGCATTTGGATCAATCCACGATTGACATGGGCCAGCGTGTTACTGGCCAGTTTTTTGACGATCAGCATGGCGTTATCGGGATTACTGTTTATCGCCTTCCAGTATTTGACTGGCGCCGGCTGGAGCGTGGTCCTGCGGCGGATTCACGAATCGTTGGCGTCGCTGTTGTTGCCTGGACTAGTTGGCATCGCAACCGTCATGCTTTTGTACCCGCAGCTGTATTTGTGGATTGGGGACGCCGAGGTGCAGAACAGCCTGACCGGATTCAAGGGATTCTGGCTGGATCATACTGGCTGGCTGCTGCGGGCCGGCGTTTACGCGGCGATCTGGATGTTGTTTGCCGCCGCGATGCGGTGGCATTCGCGGCGTCAAGACCGGGACGGCCGCATTTCCCATACGCGCTGGAACGTGGCGCTGTCGGCGATGTTTTGTGTTTTGTTTGCCCTCAGTTATTGGTTGGCCAGCGTGGATTGGCTGATGTCGCTTGAGCCGATGTGGTACAGCACGATGTACGGCGTTTATCACTTTTCGGGGCTGGTCACTGGCGGTTTAGCGGGCGTGATTGTCATGACTGTATGCTTGCGTGACTACGGGCCGCTACGGGGCATAGTGCGGGATGATCATCTGCACGATTTGGGCAAGTTGTTGTTGGCGTTTACTACCTTTTGGGCGTATATCTGGTTCTGCCAGTACATGTTGATTTGGTATGCGAACATTCCCGAAGAGACGGTGCACTTTGTCCGGCGGACCCGCGGGTTGTGGATGCCTTTGTTCTATTTAAACCTGGCCATGAACTGGATCATTCCGTTTCTTGCCCTGTTGCCGCGAGCCGGGAAACGGGATGGCAGTTTCTTGATCAAGGTTGCGGTGGTCGTTTTGCTCGGCCGCTGGTTGGACCTGTATCTATTAATCGTGCCCACCGTTTCCCCCTCCACGCCGCTGGCCGGTATCGCCCCGATTGGCATTGCATTGGGTATGGTCGGGGTATGGATCCTGGTAATCGGAAAATCGCTTTCGAGACATGCGTTGATCCCGCTCAACGATCCATATTTGGAGGAAAGTCTACATCACCATGTATAGATTTTGCCGCCGCCGATGGTGGTCGTGATGGCGCCGGGGCCATGGCATGCCATTAAACTAAATGGAAACCAACCATTATTCCAGAAAGATGTTCAAACATGAAAAGCGAACAGGAATTGCAGGCGATCATCCAGCAGATCGCTAGTGATCAAAGTCCCGTGGGTATGAACGCCGTGTACGTGCACG
>JBFILF010000159.1:0-10372 GCA_041599835.1 Pirellulaceae bacterium | reverse complement strand
TTTGGTGGCAATTGACTGATTTGATCTTAAACAATCAACCAAATGAATTGCCAACCGAGAACTCAAATCGACTAAAGTAGTTGAATCCAGCGTGGGGAAAGTTATCATCGAATTGTCGGAAATCCAATTCGAGAATAACAAGACCGGGATCAACAAAACCCGGGATCAACAAAACCCGGGATCAACAAACAAGGAGTGCTGTGATGATCAAGTTCGCTGCCGTTGCGGCAATTGTGGGAATTTCATTTTTCGCAAACACCGATTCGCATCTTCAGGCGCAAATGACCGTCACGACGTATTACGCGCCGGCTCCAACCGTCGGCTACGTGCCTGTTCGGCGGGGACTGCTCGGTTTGCGGACCGGTTACATTCCGGTTGCCGGATCGGTATCCGTTCCGGTCACCACGTATTATGCCCCGCCGCCGGTCGTGACCACGTATTATGCTCCGTTGCCGCTGACGACAACGCCGGTCACCACCTTTTACGCCCCGGTCAGCCCGGTCACTCCAGTCACCACGTATTACGCGCCGCCACCCCAGCCTGTCACCACGTACTATTCGCCCGGTATCATCATTTCGCGTTAGCAGATCAAATAGTTCCAGACGTCGTAATTTGTGTCGAAAACTGGGATCGGCAACAGCGATGGGCGCTTGACCGAGCAATTCACACAGGGAAAACCATGAGTGATTTAAAAGAAAAACTGTCGGATGTTGTGCTGGGATTGAAACAACAACGGGACGAATTGTCCATTCAAATTCATTTGGCAGGCATGGAAGCCAAGGACGAGTGGGACAAGCTAACGCGCAAATTCGATCAGCTAAACGATCAGTTTCAGCCAGTCAAAGATGCCGTGGGTGAAACGTCGGAAGACGTATTGGCATCGATGCAATTGCTGGCCGAAGAAATTCGCGACGGTTTCGTCCGAATCGGAAAAGCCATTGTGAAAAAACAGTAGCCGCAGGGCTCGGCAAACGGAATATTGGGCATCACTCGCTACCGGTCAGATTGCCGATGCTGTTTCGCGTAGCCACATTGCAAAAGATCAAGAGTGGCGAAATCACCTTGGCGTTTCGACGCTGGAAAAGACCCACGGTTCAAGCTGGCGGGACGTTGACGACCCCAATCGGGTTGTTGGCGATTCACAAGGTGGATAAAACGACGTTCGGGTCGATTACCTCTAGCGAAGCGCGCCGCGCCGGATTTGCCAGCAAAGCTGAATTGGTCGACGAACTCCGATCGCGAACCGGTTCGATATACCGGATCGAATTTGAGTTGGCTGGCGCCGATCCACGGATCGAGCTGCGGCAGGCCAACCGGTTAAGCGGCGACCAACTGGAAAGTATTTGCCAAAAGCTGCGGCGAATGGATCGGGCGTCGCGACATGGACCGTGGACCCGCGCCATCTTGAAAGCCATTGATCGGCATCCGCGAGTGGCTGCCAGCCAGCTGGCCAAATCATCCGGATTCGAAAAAGACTGGCTGAAAGTTAACGTTCGCAAGCTGAAAAATATGGGCCTGACGATCAGCCATGGCGTGGGATATGAGCTGTCACCGCGCGGTAAGGCACTGCTTAAGCACCTGAAGTGAATTGGCCCGCTTAGCGGGTGCCGACCACGTTTTTGAATTTGAGCTGACCTGCCGGCTCGCGCAGATTGGTTGGCCAACCTGGCAAGTAAAACGGTGTATAACCCGCAGGGATATCGTCACGAAGGTCGCTGCGGAGGATACCGAAGGGGTAGGTCCGCTGCGAAGTATAAGTGGCGAAGCGTCGATCCATGATTGAAGTTTCATTTCGCTCGCCCGCCAGGTTGGCGGTAACAATCGAATTTGCGCGGCGGTTTGCCCCGCCGGTTGGATTTCCGGACCGTGAACCAACACGACTAGTTGCCGGCGCTGCACTCGACGCGCGTGGCTGGTTGCCAGCCGTCAACAGCGGGTCGGTTCTGCGCTCGAAAGTAAAGTTAGAGTAATCATATTGAGGGTAGCTCGCCGCAATTGTGCAATCGAGTTCCAATAAACTGCCGCGTTCGAGGTAGCTGAATCGGTTGGCTTGCCGCCGCGGTTGGTCCGTTCGGTCATTTTTCGGTTCGGCGACCGCATAAACCAATGAGTGATCCGCCATATCGTCTTGCGCGGCGCATTGCCAGATGAATCGCTTCTCTTCCAATGCCAGGATCGCCAAACGTTCGTCAAAATCTTGGATGCGGGCCCGCTGCAACTCAATCTCCAGCTTGAGCATCTCAACTTGCCGCCGTTCACCGTTGGTTAAGTTTCGTTGAAATGCGGCAGCTGCAAAGTTTTGAGGGTGTGAAACGGCGACGGCTTTTTGCAGCCGTGCCAAATACTCTTGTTGCAGCGCCAGTTTCACGAGGCCCGCACCGTGCTGACCGGCCAGGTCATAGTACTGTCGGCGCAGGTCAAGCAAATAATTCAGACGGTTCCGATCGCCAACAATCTCGTCTGACCACACGGCGTCCGATTCCAATCTGGCGGCAAAAAGCTGTTCACTTAACGATTCGTTCCAGTCAAATGGGGCGCGCTTGCCGAGCCCAAGCAAAATCGCATTCAATGCCGAACGTTGGTCATGCAGCACATTCAAACCAGCACGTGCCTGTTCGACCCAGTGGCGGCTGGATGCCAGATCGCTTTCTGATGCAAACCCGTTGTGATGCAATGTCTTGACTGCGTCGGCGCGTAACAACTGTCGCCGCAAATTGATTTGAGCAATGCGTTGACGCCCCGTCGCGTTCGCTTCGGTCCATGCCATGCGGTGGATCGCCAGTTCAAGTTCTCGATGAGAGGAATTCGAGACAGCATCCGGCACGCTCCGTTGGACCGTCTCACCAAATCGGAAGGATTCGATGAGCCCGGTATCGGAAATCAATTGTTCGTATGCAGCCGAGCCCGGCCGAATCCAACCCAACAGACGCATCGACCCGGGCAAGCGCAACAAAATTGGTTTGAGTTCCGAGCCGCCGTTGCCAGCCATCGGAGTTACGTCGTTGAGGCGGTCGGCATGTCCGCACAGGTATTCAACCCAGTCGTTATATTGGCGAAACGAACTTAATTGCGCTGACAGGCTGTCAACGTGAGCTTGTTGCCGGGCCAATTCCAGCCACGAAGCAAAACCGCGTTCATGGAGAGATCGGAGGCGGTCCAGATACTGCTGCTCGCTGGCTAGTCTCGCCGTGACATGCAGCGCCGTTTCCCGGTTGACTTGCAGGATATGCGCCATTTTCCCGTATACGGATTCATCTGCCGCCAGCGCCGGTTGAGGCGCAAATGACGAAAGCGAACAAACAATCAGTAACAGCGCGCGCACGCGGAACGTATGGTCGCGAAACATCCTCCACCTCGCCAATCCGAAAAAGAGTCTACAGCGGGAAAGACAATTTCACGGTAATTGCCGAGATGGTAACTGTCAAAATCGGCGGGATGGTCCGTTAGCGACGCCTGCAGCGGCGGCAAAGATTCGATTCGTGCGGACTAGGGCCGGCGGCTGTGCGAAAGCCACCGATACGTTTCGCGAATGCCCTGCTCCAGCGGCGTTGGCCGATAACCGATCTCATGGATCGCTTTGTCGCTGGAAAACGCCCAGTCTACCGAAAACGTCTTGACCCAGCCCGGCGTGATCTTGGGATACAGGCCAAACCATTCTGCTCGTTTTTGTTGCCATCGAGCGAACAGCAGGGCGACGGACGCGCGGACCGGGATCTGCCAGTGCCGCCGGCCACTGACGCGATCGACAGTGCGAAACAATTCTTTCAGCGTCACGTTCTCGCCGCCCAAAATATAGCGTTTCCCAATTCGACCTCGCTCCATGGCCAGTACGTGACCGGCGACGACATCGTCGACCAAAACGTAATTGCCGACGTTGACACCACGATTCAATAGCAACGGAAATTTTCCCCGGTCATACCTATCAATCAGCTTTGTCAACGAGTTGGCCTCGGTCAGGTGGCCGGGCCCAAAAACTCGCGTTGGATTGACGATGATCACGGGAAAACCTTCGGCCGCCGATTCCAACGCTACTTGTTCGGCGAGCGCCTTGGTCCGCTCGTATTCGGTAAAGAAACCGGTGGTTCGCGAAAGCGTTTCATCACCGATGGTACCCGATGGCGTGGGACCGAATGTAACGATCGTTGACGTACAAACCACGCGCTGCACATTTGCTTTTCTCGCGGCCGCCAGCACGTTTCGCGTACCATCAACCTTGATTCGTTCAAAGGCACTTGCATCGGCCGACCAGTTTTTGGCGTAAGCGGCCAGATGAAAAACGAGCTGGCAACCCTGCATGCCGTCAAGCAACGATTCCGGCTCCGTGACATCACCCCGCACCAGTTCCACTTGGTGATGCGCCAACGGACGGCACCGCTGCTCATCAAAACCTGGAATAGGATCAGGCGTTGCACGCCGCGTCAGTGCGCGCACGCGATGTCCAGACTCGACTAATTTTTGCACCAGCCGACTTCCAATATATCCCGTGGCTCCTGTGACGAAAATTTGATGGTTGGGGTTCATGCGAGAGAGCGCTGTGAGAGCCTGCACGAAGCGGTTGCGCTGATTTGCGCGGCAAGCGACTGTTGACCTAGATCAATTTGCGGAGACAACAGAGGTGGTCAAAATCTTCGAGGCATTGTCGCCAACCACAATGGAATAATGACCTTCGCCCGGCAACATAAATAATCGCGCGGCTGGCAGAGCCTGCGCCCAGTAACGAGCGACTGGCGGTGGAGTTATTCGATCGCAGTCGCCGTACCATAGATCCACGGGAATTTGACATTGGTCCGCCGGCAAATTCCAGGGGCATGCCAGTAGCCGGGCATCGTCAAGCAAGCCACAGGGACCGCACCTAACGGCATCCAGAAAGGTATCGATGACGACTTGGCGGTAAAACGGTTGGCGGCTCACTCGCCGGCTCGGCTCCGACAGCTGTTTGGCAAACAGATTTACCAGACGGTCCGGGTTCCGCTTCATGCCCCGCGTTGCAAATCGCAACAATCGGCTGGCCAAACTAGGGTGACGGTGGACCAGTTTCCACACCGGTTGGGCAACACCTTTCGGCAGGCAACTTGTGGGCGGGGCCAAACAACAAGTCGCAACGACTCGTTGCAATCGCGCTGATCCAAGCAGCGTCCGAAACTCGGGCTTGGCGAATTCGATCGCGCAGCGCAGCGCGTACGGTCCGCCGGACGAAAAACCGATAACAAAAAAATCGTTCAACTCAAGTTGATTTACGATTTCCGCGACATCGCGCGGCCAGTCTTCGATGCGGCGACCGGCATGCGCGTCCGAGTCGCCGATCCCGGGGCGATCGACGGAGATGATCCGACATTTTGCCATATCGGCTTGATGATGGAACGCCCGAGCTTCCAATTTCGAAGCCGGTAGGCCGTGGAAATAGATGACCGGTATGCCACCCGGCGAGCCATATTCGGCGACTCCGATGCGACGTCCATCCGCCAGTGTTAACTGGTAAGTTGCCTCACACGATTCTTGCGCAGCAGCCGGTGAAGCCAACGCGCACGTTGCCGCGGCCACAGAAAGATGTTGTATCGCCTGGCGGCGGTTGTACATGCTGGAGGGACCCCGTGGATCAGGTTGTCGATGTTGAATTTATCGGTGTTGTTTACGCTGAACACTTAATTCGTTGTGAATTATGACGATCGAAGCAGTTCGAGCGAAATTGCAGTCGCAATATGGTCGGCGGTTTTGATACCGTAAACCGATTTTCGCCGAGGTCCTAACGGCCTAAAATGCGGACTGACTTTTCCAACCGGTACGCCGCTCATTTGCCAGGGTAACCTGATAAGAACATGGACCAACCTGTTGAAACAAATGTTGGCTGGCAACGGACGCAAACGATTTGCCTGGTCACGCTGACGACGATTGCCGTTGGATTTACGCTTTTCTATCTGCAAACGGTGCTTTTGCCGTTCGTGATTGCACTATTTTTGGTGATAGGTTGCCGGCCCATTCTCGATGTTTTGGAAAAGAGATTGCGGCTGCATTGGTTCCTGGCGTTTTTGGTAACGTTTGCCCTGGGTGTCCTGTTGTTGGCGGCGCTAGCGTTTATCACTTGGTTTTCCGTTACCGATTTGACCCGCAACGCACCGTCTTATCAGCGACGTGTCGAACAAATCATCGACGTGCTTGCCGATCGCTTTCCCAGTTGGTTCCCGGACGACACCGCCGCGGACCCCGGGAGCACAGGTAGTTCGGATTCGGGGGCGATGACGAACGACGCCGGCCAACCGCCTTTGCCGACCCCGGTTGTTTCCGCTGACGATCCGGCCGATCAGCTGTCCGCCCGCTCGCGCGAAGCCATCGACAATTTTCTCAAATCGTTGGGCGGTTATGCCGAGCAGTTTTTGATTAGCCTGGCGGGCTCGTTAACCAGTTTGTTGTCTTACGCGGTGCTGATTTTGATATTTGTGTTCTTTTTATTGTTGGGCCGCGCGGGTGGAACAACCAAGCCGCCGCCCATCGTTGTCGCGGTCGATGAACAAATTCGGCGGTACCTGGTGATGAAGACTGTGATTTCGGCGCTCACGGGTCTGGCCACCGGTCTGGTGTTATGGCTGTTTGGAGTGCCGCTGGCAATTGTTTTTGGATTTTTGGCGTTTCTACTGAATTACATACCGAATATCGGACCGTTGATCACCAACCTGTTGCCGGTTCCGTTTTTGATTCTCAACGACCAAATGTCGCCCTGGGCCGCCATTATTTGTTTCCTCCTGATTTCGGCGATTCAGTTTGTCAGCGGCAACGTGATCGAAACTCGGGTGATGGGACGATCGTTTGACGTCAGCCCCGTCGTTTTGCTGCTGTCCCTAATGTTTTTTGGTCTGATTTGGGGCATCATCGGTATGTTCCTGGCCACTCCAATTGTGTCGATTATCAAGATCGTGTTGCAGCAGAAAAAAGAAACCAAACCGATTAGCGAACTCATGGCTGGGCGGTGGGAATTGCCGGAAACGCAAGGATGATTGGATATTTGCAATTTCTTTAATTCGCTAGCCGGGGCGCGCGACGCAAGTCAATCGAGGGAAAATGTGGCATGACCCAGTCAAAATCCGTTCATGATATTGGAGAAGTGCGTCGTGAATACGCGGACATCCCACTGGACGAGGACGCGCTGGCGGCCAACCCGTTAAAGCAATTTGAGTCCTGGTATCAAGAAGCTGCTTCATCCAAAGTCCTCGAACCCAACGCCATGATTCTGAGCACTGTCGATCCAAACAACCGGCCGACCATGCGAACGGTGTTGCTGAAATATTATGACGAAGCGGGCTTTGTGTTCTATACGAACCTGGAAAGCCGCAAAGCGGATCACCTTCGCGAAAACAATCAGGTGTCACTGTTGTTTTTGTGGCTTCCGTTGCAACGCCAACTGGAAATCAATGGACACACCGCGCGCGTCTCCACGGCTGAATCGATCAAATATTTTGCCACCCGACCACGGGGCAGCCAGTTGGGGGCGTGGGTGTCGGCACAGAGTACCGTGATCACATCCCGTGGATTGTTAGAGTCCAAATTGCAAGAAATGAAGCGGAAATTTTCTGGCGGAAAGGTGCCGGTACCTTCGTTTTGGGGTGGCTACCGTGTGATTCCCCATCGATTTGAGTTTTGGCAGGGGCGCCCCAATCGATTGCACGACCGATTCGAATACATTCGGCAATCTGACGACAGCTGGTTGCGCCAGCGGCTGGCGCCGTGATGGCGATGGTGAGCGGCTGCCACAAGCGCGGCAAATCATCTACAGTTTGATCGGCGGCGCCCCACGCCGTTTTCTCAGCCAATTAATCGCCCGAAGTACCGGCGGTCGACTGGCAAGCCATTTTTGCCAATGGTACTTTCCAGGAAAATCAATCAGCAATAAGCCAACTAAAATCGTCAACAGCCCTTGCCCCGGCAACACCAACATGGCGATTCCCATAATCAAAAGAATGACGCCGAGCAGGTTCTTGCCCATCAACAGTCCGGAGCGGACAAGCGGCGATCGGCCGGCAAACAATATCCGCTGACGCGCCGGATGGGCGAAATAATCAGCCGGAATCCAGGCCACCAAAATCGGGACAGCGATCAGCGTGGCGAAAAACGCAAACACGGAGAATCCGGTTAACAACCAAAGCAATGACGGATGAGCATCAAACCAGTCGCCAAGTTGTCGAAAAAATTGCATCATTGATTGGTTGAGTTTTAATGTTGCCGGATCGCTGGATTTATTGCAATGCTGGCCAGGGTTAAGATTCCGAATTGAATGTTCGCCGGTCGGCGAAGCTCGACGAAATGGATTGGGCACAAATAATATATAAGCTGCCATGCAACCTGAATTGACCAGCAACGCCCTTCAAGTGCTCAATGCTCGTTATCTGCAACGAAACCAACAGGGCCAAATCGTCGAAACGCCGCAACAATTATTTCGGCGCGTTGCCCGGGGTCTTGGTCAGGCGGAAATGCCGTTTGGCGGCCAGGCCGCCGCCCATGATTGGGAGACTCGATTTTATGACCTGCTTTGCCGCTTGGATTTCTTGCCTAACTCGCCAACCTTAATGAATGCCGGCACCGCCCAAGGCCAATTGAGCGCGTGTTTCGTGCTGCCCGTCGGCGACAGCATGGCCGAGATCTTTGATTCGCTGAAACTTGCAGCACTTATTCAGCAGTCGGGCGGAGGAACCGGATTTTCGTTTTCTCGGCTGCGACCCAAAGACGATTATGTTTCATCGACCGGCGGTTTGGCTTCGGGTCCGGTCTCCTTCATGCGGATTTTCGACGCGGCGACTGAGAACATTCGGCAAGGAGGCAAGCGGCGCGGCGCCAATATGGGAATTCTGCGAGTCGATCATCCAGACATCGAAGAATTCATCGAAGCGAAATTGGACGGCAACAGTTTTCAGAATTTTAATCTGTCCGTCGCCGTCACCGACGAATTTATGGAAGCGGCCGAAGCGAGTTGCCCCTTCGCATTGCGGCATCCGGCAACTGGCCAGGCCGTTAAACAAATTTCGGCAAACGAGCTGTTTGCAAAAATCACGGCTGCCGCCTGGGAATCGGGTGATCCGGGCCTGGTCTTCATCGATGCAATTAATCGCACGAATCCCACACCGGCAGCCGGCCAGATCGAGGCTACCAATCCTTGCGGCGAGGTGCCGTTGCTGCCATACGAGGCGTGCAACTTGGGTTCCATCAATTTGACCCACATGTTGAGTAGATCATCCGCCGACAATGACGATTTGGCGATCGACTGGGCCAAACTGACCGAGACGACCCACACCGCAGTCCGATTGTTGAACAATGTGATCGATGTGGGCCACTGGCCGGCACCAGCGATTCAACGGCAAGTATTGGCCAATCGAAAAATTGGCCTGGGAGTTATGGGTTTTGCAGAAATGCTGATCTTGTTGGGGATTCCCTATGTGTCGGACACGGCCGTTTCGACTGCCGAGCAACTAATGGGTTTTATCGCCGAACGAGCGGCTGACGCATCGGAGCAATTGGCGGCAGAGCGCGGCGTGTTTGAAAATTGGCAATCCAGCCGCTACGCCGCGGAAGGGCGGCGGTTGCGAAACGCCACGCTCACTTCGATCGCGCCCACCGGCACGATCGGCATCATCGCCGGCACGTCGCCCAGCATTGAGCCATTGTTCGCTTTGGCGTACCGGCGCGAACATGTATTAAACGAACAGACACTTGTGGAACTTAACCCACTATTACTGAGCTACGCCAAAAAACACGGATTTTATTCGAAAGATTTGCTGGCGGATTTAATGCAGCATGGATCCTTGGCCGCCAGCCAGCATGTGCCGCCGCCAATGGCCAGTTTGTTTCAGACTGCCTTGGAAATTCCCGCAGCCGATCATTTGCGAATCCAGGCGGCATTCCAAAATCACGTGGATAACGCCGTCTCCAAAACCATCAATCTTCCCCATGCGGCAACCGTCGACGAAGTCGCTGAAATCTATCGGCATGCTTGGAAGTTGGGCCTCAAAGGCGTAACCATTTACCGGTACGGCAGCAAGGACCAGCAAGTGCTTCGTTTGGGTGCGGAGGTCACGCCCCAGGAACAGGAACATTTCGCACGGTGTGACCCCCACGCCTGTAAGGTCTGAGCAATGCCATCCGTCACGCGGAGTCCAGCAGACAAGAGGCGTAGCCATCGAATCTGTGCCACTGGTTGATGGTAATATCACTGGTTCTGGCTGGTTTGGACCGTGACTTGCCACCGGTCGGTATCGTCAAGCGACTGAAGTTCCACGCGTACGTCCAGCAATTGTTCCAACAGCCAAATATGCGTGGTGGCGTGCATGGACAATTTGCCGGTTACAAATCGGCTGGTTTCACCAAAAAATTCGGCGGCAATGGCGGTCGG
>JBFILF010000158.1:0-10412 GCA_041599835.1 Pirellulaceae bacterium | reverse complement strand
CTGGGCGCCACGGTGCAACGACAGAGTTTTTCCATCTTGCACCCAAACGACCGCACGCCGGTGGAACTGACCAACCTGATCGTGCAGTGGCATCCCGAGCGTCGCGACCGCATCATCGTCTGTTGCCATTACGACACGCGACCGTTCCCCGATCGCGACCCGGTCAATCGCCATGGGCTGTTCTTGGGTGCCAACGACGGTGCCAGCGGCGTGGGGTTGCTGTATGAGCTGGGTCCATTTATGCCCAAAATCGACGGACGTTACGGGATTGATTTTGTGTTTTTTGACGCTGAAGAGTTCGTGTACGACGCGGCGCGAGACCCATTGTTCCTGGGTTCAACCCATTTCGCAAAAAACTACGTCACCAATCCGCCCGATCACCGGTATGTGGCTGGCGTGCTGGTGGACATGATTGGCGACAAGGATTTGAACATCTACTACGAACGAAACAGCATGCAACATGCCCGCGACATCACTCGAAGTATCTGGCGGATTGCCGAGCGTCAAAACATCGACGAGTTCATTCCGCGAGTGCGACACACGATTCGCGACGATCATTTGCCGCTGATTAACATCGCTCGGATTCCGACTTGCGACATCATTGACTTTGATTTTCCCAATCCGGCCTCCAAGAACTCGTATTGGCACACTCAACAGGATACGCCCGACAAGTGTTCGCCGGAGTCGTTGGCCAAGGTTGGAAATGTTTTATTAGTTTGGTTGGATGAAATGGGGAAACAACGCTGATCCGATTGCTCGTAGGTACCGTAACGTTCATTGCCGGAATCATTTTGATCCTGCGCCACCTGCACGTCTGGCGACACAAAACGGATGCCACAACGGATGAAAAAGAAAAACGGTTCTTGCTGTTACAAATGCGGCGTCGCAGTCTGACCAGCGGTTCGATTGCCATATTGGGCGCGATCATTGCCATGCTGTATTGGCCCCGTGGCGCGCTCAGCTTTACCATCTTGGTTTGCTGTGCCCTGGTGTTGACATTTATGATTTTCCTGCTGGCAACGTTGGATTTTCTGGCTGTAACCCAGGCGTTTCGCGCGGAGCAAAACAAGAAGGGTGAAGCTGCCAAAAAACTGGTCCGCGAATATCATCGGCTAAAACAAAAGGCCGAACAGGCCAAAAACGACGAACCACCGAATTAGCCCGTGGTCGCGGCGTTCAACGAACAGAGTGTTCGGCACTGGCCGCCGGGTTGGCGTCGCCATGTTTCGAAGCCTCATAGGAGAGGGCGGCCATGTTCATCACGTCCATGAGAGAAATCCCCGTCTGCTGACTGCAGTGGAGGCAGCTTTCGTACTCTGGCGAAAAACGCTCGGTGCCCCCCGGCATCTCGATCAACTGGCCCCGAACCTCACCGGCGGCCGTCGAGACAGCATGTTCGCGTCGCGGCAACATCGATCGATCGGCAGCCCAACGGCGAATACCCAGCGTACCGGTTTCCTCGAATAACGTCCGTTCCAATCGCGGCACGTCGGCCGGTCGACAAAGCACCGTCAAGCGGGTGGCCGGCCGATCTTTCTTCATTTGGATGGGTTGAGCGAAAGCGTCCAGAGCACCGCCCGCCATCAACTGCTGCAAACAATGCCCCATGACTTCACCGGCAATGTGATCAATATTGGTTTCCAAAACGAATACGCGGTCGTGATGTAAGCGGAAATCCACCGGCAACGTTGGATTAGCGACACCCAGGTAGGCACGTACCACGTTTGCCTGCTGCGGCAACTCGCGCGATCCTGCGCCCCAACCAATTGCCTCGATGGTCATCGGCGGCATTGGTCCAAAGCGGTTGGCTAATTCCGCCACCGCCGCCGCGCCGGTTGGCGTTGTCAATTCAAATGGGACGCCGTTTGAGCAGACCGGGATGTGTCGCAACAATTCAGCAGTGGCTGGCGCCGGCAAGCTGACTTTTCCATGCGCGATGTCAATCTGCCCGTGCCCCACTGCCACTTCCGAGCATACCACTTCGTCGACATCGAGCTGAACGATCGCCCAAGCGGCCGAAACGATGTCGACGATCGAATCGATCGCGCCGACTTCGTGGAAATGGATTTTTTCCATCGTCGAGCCGTGAACTCGGGCTTCCGCCTTGGCCAGCCGTTTGAAGATGGCAATCGCGATTTGAACCACGTTCGGTTCGAGCTTGCCGTTTCGAATAATCCGCTCAATTTCCGGCAGGTGCCGATGATGATGTTGTGGCGGCGCTTCGACGCGAAACTGGTGGGCGGCAAAACCACCGCGTTTCACCAGCTCATATTCAATCGATAGGCCTTCCAAACCGAGCGAGTCGATGGCCGGCCGCAACTGGTCGATCGAAACGCCCAGACCGAGAAGGGCGGCCACGAACATGTCGCCGCTAATCCCGGATTGGCAGTCCAAATACAGTATTCGAGTGCCGTCCACGCGATTCTCGTTTGACCAATGGTCGATTAATGTGATGAAGCTGCTTTTAATCCGTTCGGCAACTAAATTCAATCCATAGTGCCCAATGGCGTTCGATTCGCGTTGCCGTTGCCCATGGATTGGGTTACAAATGACTGAACCGCATTAGTTGAAAGTTTCATATGAATCAGGTGATGGCTGTTGTGTTAGCGGGCGGCAAAGGCACGCGCCTGGAGCCGCTGACGCGCGACCGCGCCAAGCCCGCCGTACCGTTTGGCGGAATTTATCGAATCATCGATTTTACACTTTCCAACTGCCTGAACAGCGGTTTGCGGCGTTTGTTGTTGCTGACTCAATACAAGGCCGCCAGTCTGGACCGTCATATCAATCTCGGCTGGCGGCAATATTTCTGCCGCGAATTGGGCGAATTTATCGATGTCGTTCCGCCGCAGCAACGGATTGACGAGCAGTGGTACCAGGGAACGGCCGATGCGGTATACCAAAACATTTACTTGATTGAGAAGGAGCGTCCGGAACATGTGGTCATCTTGGCAGGCGACCATATCTATAAAATGAATTATCGCTCGATGGTCGAATTTCATTTGCACCATAACGCGGATTTGACCATTGCCAGCCTGCCCGTGACTCAACAAGCGGCGAGGCAGTTCGGCGTGATTTCGATCGATGCCCATTCTCGGATCACGGGATTCGAAGAGAAACCCGAATCGCCCAAACCGATCTCTAACGACGACCCGCGATGCCTGGCCAGCATGGGAATTTACGTGTTTTCGTCCCGCGTGCTGTTTGAATTGCTGTGCCGCGACGCCAATTTGCCCTACAGCTCGCATGATTTTGGTCGAGACATCATTCCGTCGATCATCAACAGTCATAAAGTCTTCTCGTACGCGTTTCGAGACGAAAACCGCAAAAGCCAGGCATATTGGCGTGATGTGGGAACGCTGGACGCCTATTACCAGGCGAATATGGACCTGATCGAAGTGGACCCGCTGCTGAATCTGTACGATCTCCATTGGCCGATCCGCACACACCATGTCAACGCGCCACCGCCAAAATTTGTGTTTGGCAGTCATGGCGATAGTGATCGGGTGGGCACCGCCATCGACAGTCTGGTTTGCCCGGGCGCGGTGTTGTCCGGTGCGCGGGTGGAACGCTCAATCATCGGCACGGAATCGAGAATCGAAGATTACGCCGAGATTTCCGATTCGATCCTGTTTGATCGAGTCACCGTTGGCCAGCGCGCCAGAATTCACAAAGCGATCATCGAAAAAAACGTCTTGATCCCTGACGGTGTTGAAATTGGCGTCGATCATGATTTTGACCGCCAACGGGGATTTACCTTAACGTCACAGGGCATCGTCGTAATCGCCAAGGGCGACCGGATCAATCAAACGACAAATTCTAAAACTCCCACGTTGCAATCCTGACGCCGGGCAGCCGCATCGCCTGCCGATCCATGAAACCGCCGCCCTCAACTCAGGCTCGATTTCTGTTTGTGGCTTGCCGCCGCGAAAGCCAAAGCGTTTGCAAAAATGAAATTTGCCAGCGATTTCCCGAGCTGCGTTTTTCATTTTCCAAATCGGGGTTCATGACGTTCAAAGCCGCTTCGGACGACGATACGTTCGCGTATTGGGACCTCAAATCCACGTTCGCTCGCACTTTTGGACAGACGATTGGGCCAGCGACCAGCGCGGAACCGAGCCAGCTGGCAATGGAAGCGGTCGATTTGGCGGCGGCCAACCAATGCCATCAGATCCATTATTGGCGGCGGCTGCCACCTCGCGATCAGTCGCCGGTGGCCTACAAGGTCAACGGCGAGTTTGCCGAGCTGGTTCACCAATCGGCGCCCGGCGACAGTCAAAAACCCGTCAACTGCACGGCTCCCCCTCAAGCTCGGGTGCTGGACGTGATCCGGATCGAACCGGACCAGATTTGGTTTGGCATGCATTACGCTAACGCTGTTTTTCAGCGGTGGCCGGGGGGCCAGCCACCTTTGCCACACAATCCCGATGCCATCAACCGGGCGTATTACAAGACGGGTGAAGCGCTGTTGTGGTCCGGCCTACCCATCCGACGCAACGATATCTGCGCGGAAATCGGCAGCGCTCCGGGAGGCAGTTGCCAACGTTTACTCGAGACCGGCGCCGCCGTGATTGCCATCGACCCGGCGAATTTGGACGAGCGAATCGCCAACCACGACCGGCTGAAGCATTTGCGAATGCGCGGCCGGGACGTCCGTCACACCGCGCTCCAAGAGGCTAAGTGGTTGCTGATCGACAGCAACGTCGCGCCGCGTCATTCATTGGACACGGCGGAAGGATTGGTGACGGGCAAACGGATTCATTTTCAGGGATTGTTGATCACGCTCAAGATGCCGGACTGGCGACTGGCCGAGCAGATTCCGGACTTTATTCAACGAGTCAAGTCATGGGGATTTGCCTACGTCAAAACGCGCCAATTGGCCTGGGGCGGCCAGGAAATCTGCTTGATCGGGCTGAAGCGGAAATCGGTTCGGCGATTTGGTTCGTGATGATTCGATGATTAAACTTCTTCGGCTTGCACGTCGCGAATCGCAAACAGAAATCGCTCAGCGGAATCCGGTCTTTGATTGGGATCGACGGACAAGCAGGCGTGAACGGCTTCGACCAACCGCGGGTGTAGCTTTGGTCGATGTTCGCGGATGTCAGTCGGTTTGTGCGTATCATGCGCCAGCGCGGCCAGGCCCGAGGTGTCGGTGGAGCCCCAGGGGTGCTCAAAGGTCAGCAACCGGTACACACTGACTCCCAGAGCAAAGATGTCTACGCGACGGTCGGTAGCGCGGCGTCGAACAATTTCCGGTGCCATATACTGCGGCGTTCCAGTGCGGTTTCCCGGCAGTCGGTATTCCGGCTCGTCGGGCAACGTCAATCCAAAGTCGATCAACTTGAGATACGACAAATCGAAATGGCAGATGAAATTGCGCGGGCAAATGTCGCGATGGATGAATCCAGCGTCGTGCACGCCTTGCACCGCTTCGGCCATCTGCCGTATGAACAGCAGTCGGTCTGGAATCAA
Source organism: Pirellulaceae bacterium (assembly GCA_041599835.1). Taxonomy (GTDB): domain Bacteria; phylum Planctomycetota; class Planctomycetia; order Pirellulales; family Pirellulaceae; genus CAJQPP01. Next base: position 4,943 of record JBFILF010000158.1, on the reverse strand, counting down.
ATCGGGGCTTCGATCGTTGATCACGGCGTTCAAACCGGGCCCGTGAACATACTCCATCAAGATGTAATCCTGCCCCTTGGTGGTTTTGCCGTATTCAAAGGTCTCGACAATTTGCGGATGCCGAATCGACATGCCGATTTCGCCTTCGCTCGGCTTATTTAATCCCTTGAAGCGGTCGTTGAACAGTTTTAGTTTCTCGGCATCCAGCAATTTCAACCCGACTCGCCGGTTCGTGGTGATTTCCCGTGCCACGCGGAACTTCGACATCGTGCCGCTAAACGCGTGTTTTTCCAGCACGAATCGCGCAGAGACATCCAGCTGCCGGCTGGACGGCTCAAAGATTTTTTTGAATTTGTCGATCAGTCCCATAACGAAATTCTAACACGAAGGCAGGACAAGAGAGTGAGCGGATCAATCCTCTTGGGTAGGACAAGACGGCGATTGGCATGTTCCGGATTCGACTATTTGCCGCAATAGTCGATCGTGCGGGCGATCTCAGATTTCAAATTCGGTCGACGTACGATTCGGTCAATGAACCCATGGTGCAGCAAAAATTCGCTGGTTTGAAAACCTTCCGGCAGCTCAAGCCGTATGGTTGCCTTGATCGTACGCGGTCCTGCGAACCCGATCAATGCTTTCGGTTCCGCGAACACGACGTCGCCCAGCAGCGCAAAACTGGCGGCCACGCCACCCATCGTCGGGTGCGTCAACACCGAGATAAACAGCCCGCCGGCTTGATCGAAACGAGCCAAAGCCGCAGACACTTTGGCCATTTGCATCAACGACAGAATTCCTTCGTGCATCCGCGCGCCGCCGCCGGAACCGCTGACGATGATCAACGGCAGGTTCTCGCGGGTGGCCCGTTCGACTAGCCGCGTCAATCGTTCTCCGACAACCGAACCCATGCTTCCCATGATGAAAGCCGAATCCGTGACGCCCAGGGCGACGCGTCGCGCCCGCACCATGCCGGTTCCGGTCAGCGCGGCATCGGTCAAACCGGTGCGCTTTTGCTCCTCCGCCAATCGGTCGGCATATGGTTTCTTGTCGGCGAATCCCAACGGGTCGGCCGGAATCAAGCCGGTATCCCATTCTTCAAACGTACCTTCGTCCAGCAGTTGTTCAATCCGCGTCCGCGCCGAAACGTAAAGGTGATAATCGCACTCCGGACAAATCCCCATCCGTTTGTTGGCTTCTTTGCGAAAAATCGCCCGCTGGCATCCGGGACATCGCATCCACAGCCCTTCGGGGACTCCGCGCTTGGTCCGACGTTGCGTATCAGGCTGGTTCACTTTGGTTTCGAAAGTTGCCATAGAAAGTGGTCGAGCGCGCCGGATCAAACGGGCTGTTTGCGAAAAATCCATTGTGGCATGGATTCCGGAAAACAATCAAGCTGTTCGGCGGCGTTATTTGGACGTGAAAAATAAAAACGCTTCGATTGTTCACCATGATCAGGCGCAGACCCGCCTCGAGATCCGGGCAAAGGCACTATGTCTGCAGCAATAAAATAAATGGTCGGCCGCAGATTTGTCTGGAGCAGATTTGAGCAGGGCGAGATCAAAGCGCCGCGTCGGCCGTTAAATCAATCGACTCCCAACCGCCCGACCGACATTCGGCCTGCCACAGGTCGCCCAAGTCGCCATGGTCCAACGTGGCCCGCAATACGCTGGCCGCTGGTTCCGGAACGACAAACGCAAATGTGCCGGACTTGTGTCGTTTGCGAAGCTTGCGAATCACTTTGGCCAGCCGCTGGCGGGCCTGCTCCAGTGTTTCGCCCCCAGGCGGACAGACTGATTCAGGATGCTCCTGCCACTGGCGATAAACTTTGGGTTGAGAACCCTTGAGTTCCTTGATGGATTTGCCATGCCACAAACCGTGATTCAGATTGCGCAATTCCTCCTGAACCTTGACTTTAATTTTGCCGTCCTGCGACAAATGCTCGGCCGTTTGCTGGGCCGATAGGCAAGGCGACGAAAAGATCATGTCGATATCCACCGCGTGCAGCTCGTTGGCCGTTTGCCGCGCCTGCTGCGCGCCGTTGGAATTCAATGGGACGTCCAGCGAACCCTTGATGCGACCCTGGCTATCCAAGTCGGTGGAGCCGGGCAACACGAGTATGATTTTGATTAATTCATTTGTCATTGAGACACATCCGTTGAGTTAACATCTCCAGCGCCTGTGCATAATCGTCTTGCATGAAAACACCCGAACCGACCACCAGCCATTGAGCCCCTGCCTCAATGCACTGCCCAATTGTGTCGGCATTCACTCCGCCATCGATTTCCAAAATCAGGTGATCGCCCCCCAACTGGCGGATTTGCGGCAGTTTTGACAAAACATCCGAAATAAACGGTTGTCCGCCGAAACCGGCATGCACACTCATCACGAGTGCCAAATCCACTACCGGCAATGCCTCGGCGATCGCCGATACAGGAGTATCCGGATTGACGGCAATACCGGCCGCCGATCCCGCATCGTGAATCTGTTTTACGATGGAAACCGGATCGTCAGCGGCTTCGGCATGAAATGTAATCAGGTCCGCGCCCGCATCGGCAAACTGCTGGACGTAATTTTCCGGCTTGACCATCATCAAATGCACATCGAGAAACAAATGAGTTAGCTGACGGAAGGTTTTGACGAGCGTCAGGCCGTAGGAAAAGTTTGGCACAAACACGCCGTCCATCACGTCCAGATGCAACCCCGAAAATCCAGCCTGCTCCAGTGCGCGGACCTCTCGTTCGAGGTTGCCAAAATCGCAAAGCAACATCGACGGCAAGACAACTGGACTGGACTCCCGCAAGCGGGCAGCTTTCTGGCGTGAAGACATGCAGAATCGGCGCATCGATGCGCCGCAACAGTGAAGAGTTGATTACGTCGAAATAGATCCCGGTCGACCGTTTAGTCGATCCGCCCTGGTTGTCCGTGAACCGTCCCTACGAGACGATTCATTGAACTTTGGCAGGTCTCGCAAAATGCCTCTTGCCCGAGACCCCGCGGCGCGTTTTACAAATACCCCGAACTTTGATCGGTCGCGCTGGCTGGAATTCTGAAAAGCCAAATTCTAACAAGCACGCCTCAGGCTGCTAGTATCGTTCGGCATCAAAAGGCCCAACTGGCTGCGCGGCAACGACTTAGGGCTCACCTCGCCGAGCACAATGCGGCCTGGCATACGGCAAGCTATCGGGGATTTTATCCCGCCACCGCCGCCGCTTGCTCCAAGGCCGCCACCCAGGGTCCCACATATTGCCCATTGTCGTGATACGTTCGGCCGCTGAACAAGTTCCCATCGATCACACACGGCTCGTCCACAAAAATACCCCCACACACCTCAAGATCGAACCGGCATTTGGCAACCGTAGCCATGCGGCGACCTTTTACACACCCGGCAAACGCGGGTATTTCAACTCCATGACAAACACTGGCAATTGGTTTGTTCGCATCAAAGAAGTGCCGCGTAATCTGTACCAGGTGTTCGTCATAGCGAATATATTCCGGGGCGCGTCCGCCGGAAAACATGATGCCGAGATATTCCTCTGCCTCGACTTCAGCAAATGCCACATCCGCATCCAGTGTGTAGCCATCCCATTCCTTGGTGATCGTCCACCCGGGTTTCACTTCGTGCAACACTAACTGGTACGTTCGCTTTTCTGGCGCCGCGACGACCGGCGTCATACCTGCTTCTTGGACGCGGTAATACGGGTACAGGGTATCCATCATTTCACTGGCATCGCCAATCACGAACAACACTTTGTGCATCATTAGTCTTTCAGCAGGTGGTTAAGGTAATCGCGCGATCGGTTGATTTCTGCCGTAACCGCGTCCGCCGTTGGATGAATCGGAATGCCCCGCGGAAATGGGTGCATAAATATTTCGGTCCATCCCTGGTAATCCACGTCGGCCAACGCTTGCAGAATGGGCTGGAAATCCAGCTCGCCGCGACCCGGCAGTTGCAGCAACTCACGCTCTTTTGGCAGCTGTGTCATGCATCCTTCACCGTATTGCCACGCATAAAATACGGCGATGCCACCGGGTATCTGCCGAATCAGATTGCTGATCGCGGCCGTATCCTGCGGCAAGTGATAGGGCGCCAACGCGATCGCAAGTTTGTCCGATGTTCGCAATTCGACCAACCATCGGATCGAGTCTGGCGAATGAATCAGGCTGTTGGAGTGATTTTCAATGGCAATCGTCACGCCGGCAGAAGCTGCTGTTTCCAGATGAGGCTTCATCTGCTCCACGAACTGGGCCACGGCTGATTTAAGCTCCTGGCCCTTCAAGCCTCTGGGTCCCCGGCTGCCTGTCACGATCGTGCGGCAGGCAAGTTGGCTGGCAAATTTTATTTCTTCGGTTAATCCAAACGGACCTAACGGAAATTGGGTGAGGCAGCCCAATCGGGTGCGGTGGCGTTCCAACAACGCTTGAAACGACTCCACACCCATTTCGTCAATTTGCTCGCGCTGATTTCCGTGTACCTCGGGCCACACGTCCAAAGCGCTGGCGCCGGCCAGAGCTATTTGCGGAACGATTACCGCCAGCGGCAACTTGCCGTACATACTCGACGCCAACAGGTATTTGAACTGAAACTTTTTTTGCGGTTGGTGATGACAGGCCGCGGCCAGAAAACAGCTGGTTGCTGACGCGGTCAGGAATTGTCGCCGATTGGAAGTTAACGTCATGCGATTTCGAATCCTGCGCGTTGTGGTCGGGACAGCCACAGGTTCGCTTGGGCATCGTCCACAAATCGTCCGTTTGCCGCATCCCATTTCAATGCTCGCCCCAAACGCATCGAAATGTTGCCCAGATGGCACGTCGTGACACTGCGGTGTTGACTGTCAACATCGGATATGGGTGGATTGCCGTTTGCGATGCAGTCAAACAGGTTGCCCATGTGGCTTTTGATGGCGTCCAGCTTTCCCATCCGCGGCGGCCGTTTCAAATTATCGTGG
>JBFILF010000157.1:0-10495 GCA_041599835.1 Pirellulaceae bacterium | reverse complement strand
CGCCCGGTTCTGCGAAACCTGTCAGATGACATTTAAGGCAAGACGGATCCTTGCGATATTGTTCCGGCAAATGCTCGTACGCCAGGGCATGCGGCGTCTCCGCCCACACACTGGTCTGGGTGCGGTGGCAGGTGACGCACCGATCTGACCCGATGTACAACTGCTCGGCCGCCGCGTCGACCGCGGGTTGCGACTCTTGTTGGCTGGCAGCACTTCCCAAGTCGCCCGGAGTTGGCTGGACGGCGGCGGCCACGATGGACAACACCACCGTTGCCACAGGAATGAGCCCAGCGAGATATCGGTTTAACATGTTTGCGGGCTCCCACTCAGGACAAACAAAACTCAGCGATCAAGTCTTGGCAATATCGCACGCCACGGAGACACAATCCTTCCGCCAACGTTTCGAAATGTCCGCGCAAGTGATTACACGAATTCGATAGTTAACTAGTTCGATGTTAACCCGGTCCGATCATGTATGCAAGGATTTGCGCGCATGCGTTACCCACACCGGCGCCAGCTTCTTTTGTGCGACACTGAGCAAGGGCTCCGAATCGGATTGCCGTTCAATGGTTGGCTGGAGGTTCATGATCCGGCGGTTTTGCCAAAGTGTGTTTTCTGCCACCTAAAGCTGACGAGTCGATTCACTAAGTCACAATGGGAGCAGTCGTTTCATCGGTACATTGCATCGGCGGGAACCGCCCAGCTAATTCACGTTCAGATTGACGATTAGGTAGTGGGCAATGCATCGTCGCTTTTCCGAAAAGCGTGCGATTTTGGCACGTTAATGTGAGCGGCATTTGACAAGTTTCGACGTCGGATGCCGGCCATGAGTTGTCCAGCGGACGGCTAATATTGAGCCCACCAATGGCACAGAAAATGCCGTATAGAGCTTTCCGGACCTCGGCGAGCACTTGATTATCAACCCAACCGTTGGCTGACCCTCGGCAGACGGGCCAGACTGACGTTGCCACGGAGACGACCGACGATGTTAGTAGCGGAACCCAAAAACAGACCTGGACCGGATGTTTGGAACCGCAGCGAAGCGACCATTTGTGAGCGAGTCGCTCCGCTGGTCGGCCAAACGCCGCTGCTGGCCATCGAATTTCGTATCGACGATGAACAAGGCGTGATTTACGCAAAATATGAATTGGAAAACATGACCGGCAGTATCAAGGACCGTATGGCGCTTCAGATTCTGCGTCGGGCTTATCAACACGGAGCAATCGAGCCCGGTGCAAAAATTGTTGAAGCGTCCAGCGGCAATACGGGGATCTCATTTGCCGCCATCGGTCGTGCGCTTGGGCATGACGTGCGCATTTACATGCCGGATTGGATGAGCACCGAGCGCATGGCGCTGATCCGGAGTTTAGGCGCTGAAGTGGTACTGGTATCCCACGAAGAGGGTGGTTTTGTGGGCGCCGTTGAAATGGCCGAAGCATACGCCCGCGACCACCGCGACAGCCCCGTGTTTTTGCCGCGGCAATTCGACAACAACGCCAACGTGGAAGCGCACGCGTTTACCACCGCGCCGGAAATTGAACGTCAATTGTCCATGTTTGGACGACAGGTGGATGCCTTCGTGGCCGGTGTCGGTACCGGCGGGACAGTGATGGGGATCGACCGTTATTTCCGGGCTCGCCGACCGGACATATTCATTTATCCTCTCGAGCCGGCCAACTCGCCGATTTTGCGAACAAAACTTCACAATGGAGAGCATCGCATTCAAGGAATATCGGATGAGTTTGTGCCGCCGATTCTTCATCTTGATGAACTGGATCAGGTGGTCGACGTGTGGGACGGCGATGCCATTCTGATGGCACAGAAAATGTGTCGAGTTCTCGGATTAGCCGTGGGAATATCGTCGGGCGCCAATTTGATCGGGGCGGTCAAGATTGCGCAGGAACTCGGTCCCCACGCCACGGTGGTCACGGTACTGCCGGACTCAAACAAAAAGTACCTTTCAACGGATTTGTTCCATTTTGAGCCCGTCAAGGAGCATTATTTGACACCCCGGATTAGCCTCGACGGCTTTGCAGCAGCTCGCTGACGGACCGTTGGCCCGGCTGCCGGCCAACTGGCAGGAACAATGAACAAACTTCTGGAAAATTACCAACAACATCCGACTCCAAAATATCGGCGCGTGTTAGACAAGTTGCGGAAGGCCTTTCCCCAACCGGTCTCGGATCCGGTCCACGACGCCTACATGGTCTATTCCATTTCCCGCGCGCTGGATCTGGTCGATGATCTGAAATCGTCCGCGCCGATATTGGGGAGCCCGGTATCGCTGGATTGGCAAGCGGCCAGGGCCAGCCAAGTTTCCGATCATCAACGAACTCTGGAGGAAGTGATCCCCGATTTGGCCGGTTACTTGAACGGCATGATCAACTGGGGGCACCCACGATGCCAGGTCAACGTGGTGACGCTGCCGACCATTGCCAGCATTATCGGTGTCTTGTTGCCCAGCGTTTACAATCCCAACCTTTGCTCGGAAGACACCAGTCGGCGACTCTCGGAAGCCGAAGTGCGCGCCACCTCAATGGTCGCTCAGTTGTTGGGCTACGACAGTCAACAAGCGGCTGGCATATTCACATTCGGCGGGTCCAGTGGCGTTTTGTACGGAATGAAAATCGGATTGGAAAAAGCGGTGCCGTGCTGCATGAAATCGGGTCTGCACGGTGAGGCGCTGGTGCTGACATCCGATGAAAGCCATCACTGCGGACTGACCGCTGCTGGCTGGTTGGGAATCGGTCAAGACAATCTGATTCAGATACCGACGTCTTCCGATAATTCCATCTGCATCGAACCACTGGCCGATGCAGCACGCGAGGCATTGTCGTCGGGCAAAAACATTGCTGCCATCATCGCCACGATGGGAACAACCGACGCCTTTGGTCTGGATGACCTGCAAGCGATTTACCAGTTACGCGAACAATTGGTAGAGGAGTTTGCGCTACCCTACCGACCGCACATTCACGCCGATGCGGCGATCGGATGGGCCTGGTCGGTGTTCAACGATTATGATTTTGAAAAAAACGACCTGGCCTTTCGCGGGCGGACGATTCGAGCGCTGGCTGCCGCCAAATATCGCATTCGACACTTGCCCCTGGCGGACTCGATTTCCGTTGATTTTCACAAAACCGGCTTCGCGCCCTATCTCTCGTCGGCCGTGCTGTTTCGCGATGGTCGTGACTTCGAATTGATCGCCCGCCAACCCGAACTGATGCCCTACCTGTTTCAATCGGGTGACTACCACCCGGGCAGGTTTACGCTGGAAACGAGTCGAGCCGGAAGCGGGCCTTTGGCGGCGCTGGCGAATCTGCTGCTGTTCGGTAAGGAAGGTCTTCAAACGTTGTTGGGGCACCTGGTGGAGATGGCCGAAGTGTTGCGCGAACGCCTGGAATCCAGGCCTTGTTTTGCCGTTCTCAATTCCCAAAACGTCGGACCGGTCACCCTGTTTCGCGTGTATCCCAGTGGAGTGGACCCGTTTACCGTGCAGCGTCGCGAATTTTCCGATCCAACATTCCGCCAGCAACTGTTCGATCACAACGAATTCAATCGCCAGGTATATCAGCAGGTTCACTCCGAAGCGCTGGCCGGTCGCGGCGTGGCAATATCGCTCACCGATTGCTACCGGCACACGGAATTTGGGGAACCGGTCGTGGCCTTGAAATCCTATGTGTTGTCGCCGTTTTCCGACGAAACGGAAATGCAATCGATTATCGATTGCGTTTTGGCCGCTAAGAAGCAGGTTGAGCAACAGACGGCACCGACAACAACCGGCCCGGAAAATTGACACCGAACGACTGCGGCCACATCAGGCAGCTTGTTTGGGCGCCTCGGCAGTTGGCTGCTGGCCTGATCGCGGTTGTTGGCGCCGGCGGTACCAAACACCAACAGCGCCGGTTGCGGCAATCAGCCCGACCAGAACTGCCAGGGCCAGCCAACGGGCGTAGGATGCCGGCGAGACCGGCACGCTTCCCAGTCGAAGATGAATTTGATGACCTGCTGGCAGCACTTGGCCGGTCGACTCAAACGTCACCGTTCCCGTCGACCGGGAAACGGCGCGGTGCAGGTTACCGTCAACGTCGTCGGGATTTTCGCTGTGAACCGTGACTCGCAGATTGTCGCAGGGCAAATCCAGTGGCCGCTGCCAGACCGGATAGCGATCCTGGTTGGGCAACACGTAGGTGAACTCCAATTCGCGTTGCCCGGGCGTCCAGGGAATGTCGGTTACCAGTCGGCCGTCGATTAACGTGAACTGGCGACCGAAGAACTCTTTATGAAATGTGGTGCGGCGAAAGTCCGAGGGAATGGAAAGGTATAGTGTCGCCGCGCGACCCCCTTGGCGAGCCGGAAGGCCAACGTAAGTGTGCGAACTCGGGTTGTCGATCAGCAGCGTTTCCGTGACGCGCAAGGCGTCGGTTTCCGAACGAATCGTAATGTGATGGCGACGCAATACCAGTGGATTAGGCTCGGCGACGGGGTCATGCACCTTCAATTTGACGCGTGCATGCGGCATCTGGCCGTTCAGGCTAATGCGCGAGCCCGGATAGTGGACGCCGGCGCGATTGGCGCCAGGCAGATAGACGTAGTCATCGTCGGCTGGAATGTTCTCAAAGATGAACCGGCCCTGCTCGTCCGCGTTGCATTCCGCCGCCACCACGAACTGGCCGTCCAGCTGAACGCGCAAGACGACCGGCGCCCGCGCCACCGGCGCCATGTCTCGTGACGCATTGACGACAACTCCGCTAATCGATCCGGCGACGGGTGTTGTCGGTATCTGCAGCGCGACCACGGTGGCCAGGATCAATGGCGCAGTCAATGGTTTATCCTCACTAAGCCGCTTTTGCCGGCGGCTGGCGTGCCTGGGCCTCATCCCGCGCGCGTTGTTCGAGCGAGTCAAGCGACCGCTGCAATCGACGCTGCGTCAAGCCTAACCAGCCGACGTAAAATACGACTGCCAACCAAACCGCCAGGTAGGCCGTCATAAACGTACCCATCGAAAGTCCTCCGTTTGCTTCTTTGCCGAAAACAGTTCACTAAATCCATTCCAACCGTTCGACGCCCGGACCACGCCAGCGCGCCTACATTTCATTCATCTGCATCTGCAACTGCGCCACCCGATGCTCCTGTCGAATTTGGGTCCGACGGCGGACCATCAAGAGCGCCATGATCGCCGTCAAGCCCAGGACGCTAGCCAACAGCGCGTATCGCATGGACGGTTCCATGGCGGGTGATACCGGATGGATACCGCGAAACCAGCGCGTTGCCATGATTACCAGCGGCACGTCCGCGACACCGATAATGGCAAATACGGCTCCCAATCGCGCTCGGCGGTGCGCATCCTCCAGCCCGCTCCGCAGGATCATGTTGCCGCAATAAAACGCCCACAGAATAAAGGACGTCACCAGTCGCGGGTCCCACGTCCACCAAGTGCCCCAGGCCGCCTGCGCCCACAACGATCCGGTCACCAGGGTTAATGTCGAACAAAGCCAGCCGACTTCGCACGCTGCCTGTGACCATTGATCCCACCACAATTGACGGCGCAACAGGTAACCCAATCCACAACCGGCCGTTACCACAAACCCCAACAACCCCAGCCAGGCAACTGCGATGTGCACGTACATCACGCGCTGTGCATCGCCCATCGTCTGTTCAGTCGGCGCCAAGCCCATGGCCGCAATCGCAGCGACCAACAAACCGCCTGTCAACGTCGTCCACAGGACCGGGCGACTGCCGTCGGTTGCCATGCTGTTACTCATCCTTGAGTTCCCTTCAGTTTCGGCAGGGTGCTAATCTGCTCCATCAGGTTGTTGATTATTATGTCGGGGCCGTTGGCAAACCGGCCGCACAATGGTGATTCAATCTTCGACTAAAAACCCAAACAAAACGACGCCAAGTGTGGTAAAAATAATGGCAAAGCCAGCCAAGAACTGCACCCACCGCCACCACGCTTCTCCTAAGTCGTACTCGGTGACTAGCCGAGTGGCCTGCGAGGCTGCCAGCACGACAGGCACAACCAGCGGCAACACCAGCAATGACAACACCGCGCCTTGTTGGCGCAGCCCATGGGTCAGCGCACTGACCAGCGTTCCAACCGCCGCCAGGCCCATACTGGCCAGCACCGCAACCAGCATCATCGGCCAGGGATGTCGCAACAACGGAACATCGGACAGAGCGGCGAACAATGGCACCAGGACGCACTCCAGCGCCAACAGGGCGATGAAGTTGGACACCAGCTTTGACAAATAGATCATCGAACGCGGCAACGGGTACAGCGCCAGCCCGTCCCAGCATCCATCGTGCTTTTCTGCCGCACATGACCGTTCGAAAACCACCAACCCGGCAAACAGGATCGCCAGCCACAGCAATGCTGCTGAAACGGCCGGCCATTGTTGAGGCGGCAATTCCACCTGCAGGCTGAATACGGCAGCCACGAGAATTCCCAACACCAGCATGGCGGGCCACGCCTGGCGGGTCCGGTATTCGACAACCAGGTCCTTGTGAATCAGCCACCAAAGTTTGCTTGCCATGTCACTCCATCTCACGCCGCATGCCGCCAAACGTTTCCCGGTGCTTTGGAGTCTGCCGCGATGTGCTGGCCGTGCAACAATCCGCCACTCAAGGTCAACGTGCGATCGGCCAACCGGGCAGCTTGCTCATGGTCGTGCGTTGCGAAACAGACAGTTCGACCGCCATCCCGCGCATTCATGATCCATGCGGCCAGCCAATCACAGCTGGCAGCGTCGAGACCTGAAAACGGCTCGTCGAGCAGCAATATCGGCGGCTCGTGAATCCAGGCGCGGGCGAGGGCCAGCCGCCGTTGCATCCCTTTGGAGATCTGTCGAACCGGCTGATCGGCCAGCGATCGCAGGCCCGTTTGCTCCAACAATTGGCCCGCGCGCCGCGCCGGCCTGGTCACGGCATACATCCGCGCGGCGAACAGCAGATTCTCGTTGACCGTCAAATGCGCATACAAGCAACTTTCGTGTGCCACCATTCCAACCATGCTGCGTTGCCCGGGATGGTCGGCTGCAGGTTGGCCGAACCAGAAAACGTTGCCCGCTGTGGGCCGCGCGAGGACAGCCAGGCAGCGCAACAATGTTGATTTGCCCGCGCCGTTGCCGCCGGTCAGCGCGACGCATTCACCCGAAGCGATTTCCAAATCGATTTCGCGCAGCACAATTTGACCGCGGAAGCTCTTCCACAGTCGGTGCGTCTGAATCGCCTTGCAGTGATCGGTCATGGGGTGATCCGCGTCTCGTATCAAGCGGCTACGTTGTCTCGGTCACCAATTCGCGTCGCCGCAGTTTTGGCTGCATTGGTCTTTGTTGCGCGGCCAGCCGTAATCTGGCCCTGCTGAATTGCGACGTGTTGAACCGCCCGGCGCCGCGATGGTATCAGCCGCACAGCGGCGCCGGCGACCATCATCCAGCCGCCCAGCCACATCCAGCGCATCATGGGGTTGTCCACCAGTGTCAGCCTCACGGCGTCCTGTCCTTCGCCGTTATGCAGTATCGTGTACAAGTCACCCAACCAGGTGGAACGGATCGCGACTTCCGTGGTCCATTGGTTTTGTAGGCGGTGCAGGTGTTGAGCGGGCCGCAGGTAAACCGGCCTCTCACCATCCCCGGAAATCTCCAGTTCCGCTTCCGCCACAAACTTGTCAGGCAACTCTCGTTCGATCAGCCGCTGAAAACGAATGGAGTGGCCCGCCCACTGGACCACTTCGCCCTGTTTCATCACCAGTTCATGCCGCTGGCTGCCCAGCGAAGACCCCGTCACGCCGATGGCGATGCACACGAAACCCAAATGAATCACAAAACCGGCATACAACCGGCGGTTCACCACCAGCGCGCGTGCCAGGCCTCGCCAAGGGCGGTCGGCATCAATCCGTCTCGACTCTACAACCAATGATGCGGCCAACGTGGCAACCGCAAATGCGGCCAGCCAGGCCACCGCCAGCGCCAGCGGGTGCCCTATGCCAGTCATCAAGACTAGCACGGCGACAACAGATGCCATCACCGCTGAAACCAGCAATGCTCGTTTTTGTCGCGCAGTGGGCGGAGCTCCCCACCGCAACAAAGGCGCCGCGCTAACGGTCGCCAGCAGCACCAGCCCGATGGGCACCAGCACGTAATTGTAAAATGCCGGACCGACCATGATCCGCCGGCCGACGATCGCTTCGGACAGCGCAACATACAGTGTGCCGGTTAACGTAACGGCTGCCAACAGTAACAGGGCCACAATGGAAACCACCACAAACGCCTCGCGGGCCCAAATGCTGGTCAAGGGATTGTCTGCGCGCAGCCGGTGCCTGTGCCGCACGATCATCACCAATCCACCCACGGCCAATACCAACATCAATCCCAAAAACAACCAGCCAATCGGGGACTGGCTGAAGGCGTGCAGACTGCTAAAGATGCCGCTGCGGGTTAAAAACGTGGCGAAATTGCACATTCCTAATGCAGCAATCGCCAGCGCCACGCAAGTTTTTTTCAACGCGCCACGAAATTGCCAGGTCATCAATGTGTGAATCAACGCGCTACCGATCAACCAGGGAATTAACGATCCGTTTTCAACCGGATCCCATGCCCAATAGCCTCCCCACCCCAACTCTTCGTAAGACCAGTAAGCTCCCAACAAAATGCCGCCACCCAAGACCGTCCAGGCCACCAGTGCCCAGGGGCGGGCCATGCGAACCCAGGACGAATCGATCGGCGTTTGTGATGAAGACAAATTCTGCGAACCCGAACGCGTCGATGCGTCATCGCCGGTTTGTCGCCGGGAAGCCAGGGCGGCGATCACCAGCGCGCAGGGGACTGCCCACGCCGCATACCCCAGAAAGACGATCGGAGGGTGAATCAGCATCGCCGGGTGTTGCAGCAACGGGTTCAGGCCAGCCCCTTCCTCGCCGGGTGCGATATTGGCTTCCATCGGGTCGGCGGCGAACACCATGATTGCCGCCAGAAAACCGCAATGGGCCATGAGGATGGCGAAGGCCGGATCGCGAAGTGAACTAGGTTTTTTCCAGGGCCAAAATCGAAACAGCATCGCCAACAACCCCAGCATCCACGCCCACAACAGCAGCGAGCCAGCCTGGCCAACCCACAATGCAGAAAGCGAATAATGCCACGGCAACAACTGGCTGGTGTATTGCGTGACGTAATGAAAGCTGAAATCCTTGGACAACAACGCCACGGCCAGCACCACCATCACGATGGTCAGCGCAAACATTCCCACGACCGCGGAGATCAAGCCAGTTTGCCGAATCGTGCGAAATTCGCGACGCGCACCAAACCAGGTGGCGAACGCGGCGTAGCCGATGGAGACAAATGCGGCCAACAGGCAGAACTGCCCCAACATCCTCATCGCTGACGCCCCTTGCTGGAGGCTTGGTCTCGCGACGCGGACAACGTTATTGACTCGATTCCTGGCTCGTTTACATATTTGCTGGCGCACCGAGTCATCACTTTGTCGCCCTGCAACGAGCCGGTTTCGTCCAAATGGCCCTCGACCACCACTTCCATATCCTCCGCCAGATTGTCCGGCAGGGAACCCGCGCAAATGACCGGCAAATCCTCCTCCGTTCCGCGCAACCGAAAGGTTGCCTGATGGCGACCGGCCGCGATGTCGAGCGAGTCGATCGCAACTTTCCCGTTCACGCGGACTCGCTGTTTGACCAGCGACGGGGCCGCCGCCACACACTCATCGACCGTCAGGTAGTATTGCCAGCTCGTGGCCATACCGACGTAGGCCATATATGCGGTTACACCCGCAACGATGCAGGAAGCGATTCCTAACTTGATGGGGGTGCTCATGTGGTTTTAACTTTGGCTCACAAATTACCCATCTCAGGCCTGTTGCAAACGCCGTCAAACGCCGGTTGGCAAGAATTTGCCTCATCGAATGTTGCGCCTGTGGCAGCTTGTCGGGCCGAATCGGATCGACGTCAGGCTGGATCGCGCAGACGTGACAAATGGATGTGGCAACCTATACCGGATTCGCCAGGAACGAACAATCTGACTTTAAGACGCTCAAAACGCAGTGGTCTCAAGTAGTACCATCATCTCAACGCCAGCACCGCTTTTCGTGATTTACGTTGTTGCAGCCGCGGCTTGCTGCCGTGCCCAGCTAGCGAATTTGACTGTATGGTGGGTGTGAGGGGCATTGCTTTTTGGACATGGAATCGGTCGCCCCCGTGCTGTTGGCATGTCTTCGCTGAAACGTTTTGAGCATTTCTGGCCGGTTACTTTGGCCGAGCCCCAAACTAGGTTCTGAGCGAGGTGAAGCGGGCCTACTTCACGGCGTGGCATGCAAACACCGTCTCGAGCGTTGACGGGTGGCGGTTATCTTCACGTTCCAGGCCCAAGCACCCCGGCAACGCGTGTTCCAAGTCTAACCAAGGCGACACGCAGAGCCGGCGCCGCGTCTCATTGACGGCCGCAATATTGACGGCCGCAATGCAGATTGCGAAGCGGTCAGGCACCTGCGG
>JBFILF010000156.1:0-10551 GCA_041599835.1 Pirellulaceae bacterium | reverse complement strand
GCGCCGTCCAATCGCCCCCGCGCCCGCACGGAACCATCGCTCGGATCAAGACAAGTGACAATGCCTCGGTCACTGATCATGTAAAGCAGCTGATCGTAGAGGATGGGTGACGGCAGCTGAGGAATATTCTTGTGATATTTCCACAACAAGTTGCTCGTCGTCATGTCTCCGGCGCCACCCAGCCGAATCGCCATCATGCTGTTTTCGCTGGCCAGTGAAGCACGAAAATAATCCCATTCCCGTTGGCTGAGCGAATCGCTTTGATCCAGGTCAACCGCGGGAAAAAAATTCCGGGCCAATTCATTGGGCATCTCAGACAGGGATAGTTGACCGTCGCCGTTGGCGTCACTCGATGCCAATACATCGCGAAATGAATCCGTTTCGACTTTTTGATCCGGCTGATTTTGCGGCGATCCATAGCCATTAATGTAAACGGTGTCACCGCCAATCACGGGCGTCGATTTCATTTCGAAACACAATCCCCGGACCCACCAAATTCTCTCTCCCGTCGCCGCGTGATAAGCCGACAGAAAAAATGAACCTGCCGCAATAATTTGGGCTGCATCCTGTGGCTGGCGGCGATAGATGATCGGCGAGCAATGTCCGCTGGTGGCGTGGGGCCGCGGTGTTTTCCAGGCTATCTTCCCGGTGTTTTTTTCCACAGCCACGATAAACGAATCGAGGCTCTGGTCGCAGACCAGAACCACCAGGTTGTCGACGACCACCGGTGACGCACCCATACCGTAAATATTGGTGAACGGGCCCAGTGGCAGCTGCCACCGCAGGCGGCCATCCAGCGAATAAGAGATCAAACCGAAATCGGGAAAGAAAACGTACACCGCCTCATCGTCCAACACCGGAGTCGGTGACGCGGGGTGATTCCGCGGATCGAGTTTTTCCTGGCGTGGCCGCGGCGATGGGCGACGCCAACGCTCGGCCCCCGTTCGCGAATCCAAACAGATTGTCAAAAGTTGTTCACTGTCGGCAGCCGTCAGCAAGATTCGGTTGGCTGCAACGACCGGCGAAGAGTGCCCGGCCAGCAGCGGTGTTTTCCATTTAAGGTTTTGCGCAGGTCCAAATTCAGCAGGCAGCTTGGAGTGCTGATCGACACCGGAACCGTTGGGCCCGCGAAATCGAGACCAAGACGTGTCGTCGCCGGACAACGGGTGCGGCATGCCGATCACCGCAATGGCTAGCATGATCAGTCGCTTCACGGGCCGCCACTCTTTGGGAAGAACAATGGGAAAAACAAGTTGTCGATCGAGGCCGGGGCAATTCCGGCCATCACTGGCCAGCGCCGGCACGGTCCGGCGGTCGCTTCGTCGCCAGCGTTATTTTTCCACCAGCCAGATGTTGCGGTAGCGGACCGGGTTGCCGTGATCCTGCAGGTGCAGAAAGCCCTTTTCGATGTTGTCTTTCAGTGGCGCGCCGGTGGTGGTCTTTGGCAGCTCCACGTCATCGTGAACCAGCACGCCATTGTGTTTGACCGTGATGCGGGCATTGGAAACTTTTTTGCCGCTTTCGTCATAACGGGCGGCCACAAAATCGACATCGTACGTCTGCCAGCTGAGCGGTGGAAAGCACATGTTGACGTTGGGCTTTTTGATGCTGTACAGCCCGCCACATTCGTTGTGCTCGCCACTGAGACCGAACGAGTCCAGCATCTGAACTTCGTAGCGGGCCTGCAAATACATGCCGCTGTTGCCGCGACCCTGTCCGCGCGCGGCGGGTTGAAACGGCAGCCGAAACTCCAGGTGCAAATGGCAGTCGCCGAACAGTTGTTTGCTGTTGGCGCCCTGCATCAACAGGCCGTCGTCGGTCATTTTGGCCGGGCCCCCCCTGGGCGACACAAAGTTCTCGGCCGACGTGCCGTCAAACAATACGACCGCTCCTTCCGGCGGCGCTTTGCCGAGCGTGGGACTGGTGCGCAACACTTTGCTGAGTTCGCCCAGTTGCATGTTGTCAGGCCCGGTAATTTTCACCATGCCATCTGCCAGCGTGGCGGTGGCGTGCTCGCCGGTGAAAACAACTTTGCCGTTCTCCAAGCTGCCATCGGCCCGTTCCGGTTCTTCGCCGTCCCAACCGTCGCCCGGCAACCCGCTCTTGTAGCCAACCACTTGAAACTTGCCTTCGCCCAAAGCGATGACTTGCACACCGACCTTCACCTCGCCGGCATCAGATTGCAGCGTGCCGACATATTCACCCTGCAATTCAAATTCCTCGCCTGCCTTTTCCGGATCGGTGAATGCCTGGCCCGAAACCTTTGCACTGGATAAGCCGATCGCCGCCAGAATGGATAAACAGACAATTTGATTGCGGAAGAAATTGCGCGACATGTTCATTCTCCAGGATCAGTAAAAAACGGAGCCGCGACCATAAGGGAGTGAGTTCAGACCCGAAGCTCCCTTTTGGTCGCGCCTCCGCTGGTTTTTGAAAGCATCTCAACTTATACGCTGGGGAATTCAAATCCTTCGCGTGGAACACGGGCAAAGAACGAAGCGGCTTGCTCGTCGCCCACAATTTTCTCCGATTTGGGATCCCAGCGGATTTTGCGTCCCAATCGCGCAGCAATCGCCGTCAAATGACAAGTGTTCATCGCCTCGACGTGCGAAAACACATCGGACACGGGCAAACCGCCTTCGGCAATGCAGCGATAGAAATTTTGTTTGTGGCCTTCGTGTGGTTTGCCGTTGTACAACCGTTTCACGTCGTCCTCGGTGTACTGGCCCTCGTCCCATTTCTCTTCGGCGGGTTTACCAGTAATCTTGCCGCGATTGACAAACAGGCGGCCCTTACTGCCGTCAAACAACACGCCATTGTCGCCCCGGCTGGTGACGTGCATCTCGACGCCGTCGTCAAACGTGCAAACCACGTTGAAGTCATGAGACGTGTTGTAGCAGTCGTCTTTGGTCGGGTATCCATCTTTGAACGGCACCGGGTGTTTGGCATCGGTGCCGTCGATTTCGACCGGTCCCATGCCACGCTCGTGCCGCTGTAACGCCCAGGTGGCGATGTCGACGTGATGCGCGCCCCAGTCGGTGAATTTACCTCCCGAATATTCGTACCACCAGCGAAATTCGTAATGACATCGCTTCTCTCGGTAATCCACCAGAGGTGCCTGGCCCAGCCACATGTCCCAATCCAGTTCCGGGGGCGGGTCGACGACTGGGAACGGCCCGCCGGTGGGACTGCCGTTGATGCCCACGGTGACTTTGCGGATGTCGCCGAGCAAGCCTTTTTGCACCATGTTAATGGCGCGGAGGAACAAGTTGCGATTGCTTCGCTGCTGGGTTCCAATGAAAAACACTTTGTCTTTGTGCTTCTCGCAGGCGCGGCGGATCAACTGGTTTTCTTCCAACGTCAGTGTCAGCGGTTTTTGGCAAAACACGTGTTTGCCAGCTTCCAGCGCCTCGATCGCAATCTTGACATGCCAATGGTCGGGCGTGACGACGCTGACCACATCGATGTCATCGCGCTCCAACACTTTGCGGTAATCCTTGTGCGCTGCCGCCTTGCCTTTGCCAATGTTCCCGTCGTTTTTGGCGCGTAACATATGCCGCGAGTCAACGTCGCACACGGCCACCACGTCGCCAAATTGGGCATGGCCTCTGGCGTCGCCGGTCCCCATGCTGCCGACACCGATGCAGCCAATTTGTGGGCGGTCATTCCGGGAGCGATTGGCAAACGCCGGTTGCGCCCATGAAAAGTAAGGTACGACACCCGCGCTCACGCCCAGGGCAGCCGATGTCTTGAGAAAGTCGCGACGGTTGTTAGTGTTTTTCATGATGGACCTGTCTGCAGTTTTCGGGTGCGATGATTTAGCGCCGATTTTCGTTGTCGCCCCGCGGCAATTCAATCCCCGACCATTAAAAACGGGGCAAAATGAGCAAAAGAGCAATTCGGCGGACAGCAGCATGACCTATACCAGCCATCCCCGTTACCGCCATTTAACCGGAACCGGGAATGGAGCTTGAGCCTGCGAAACCTGACCACGCCCCAAGAAGCTGGATTGCAATGCTGATGTCAATATTGGGCGGTTTTATCGAGCCCGCTGGAGTGACGAACGGAACCATTTCGCGGCGCCGCGCACGATGGCAAATCGAGTGAAACGGTCTACATACATTTGGCCCAAGCCGGGTCCACCATTGCTGTGCACGGCCCAACCTGTCGGGCTGGGGTACTCCAGTGTGGCGGTCAGCGACGGCCGAGTCTTTTCGATTGGCGACGTGAACGACGAGCAGCGGGTGAACGCGCTGGTTGCCGGCTGGCTTGGTTTTCCCGACGGCATTGTATTGTCGTCGTTATTCGCGAAACTAGGTAGCGATCCAACGGGTAATTGGAATCAGCGCCAAGGTTCGTGTCACGCACCCTATTTCTCGCGAGCAGGAAATGAAGACTCTTTGTTTGATGTTATTTGTTAGCCTTGGTCTGTGGTCATCCGCGCACCTGACCGCGCAGGACGAATTGCCATTTCAGCACAAAGTCGAAGTGTATCGCAGTGGCGACGGCGAGGTCGTGGCGTTTTCGGTGCGGCTCGAACAAGCCTTTCTGGCCGAAGAGTTTGAGAAAAGCAACTTCTTGCGACTACGGTCCGATGACCAGCGCGCTTATTTGATTTATCCCCAGCAAACCAAATTCCAGCAAAAACACGCCGAGTTTTTCGGACGGCTACGCGGGGAAGGCACGGTCAAGTTGCGATTGTCGTACGACATCGTATTGGAAAACCTGGATGGCACACGCCGCGTCGAAGCCCAGGAGGGGGCCATTGAAATTCAAATTCCTGAGCCGAGCGACGATCAAAAACCGATTGGGTCGCAACAAGTTTTCAAAGACTGGGCCCACCAGCAGAATCTGCACTTCGCCCGGATGTTGAAGTACTATCCCGACGAATCTTTTTTTCAATACTGTCTGCTGCAGTCCAATGCCCGCTACGGCGTCGAGCCGCCGCCGATTCCGCATCGAGCGCGAAGCCAGGAGGAAACGGAAACGGACTTGTACGAAGTGTTCACCGGCTCGCTGGCGATTCAACAAGCCCTGCAGCGCCAGGCGCTCAGCAGGCGAAGCAGCATCGGTCCGTACACGATTCCGATCAGCGATCTACGGCCACCGCGGCTGAGATCACTGGATTACGAAACGCTGCTGGAAGAAAAACGCGATGACCAAATCGAACCTCAGGTGCACGAGATCGCGAAACTGATCCCCGGCGACCAATACTTATTGCATTTCCATTCGCTGGAAACTCTGGACGAGGCGATCGAGTTGGCCACCGATTGGGGTGACAGCCTGTTGAGGCTGTTTACGGTTCAGGCGCAAGACAATCGGGTCAAGGAAAAATTCGAGCAACAGTTTGTCGTCGATCATGAGTCGCTCCGTCAGTTGTTTGCCGACGGCGTGGCAACGGAGGTGGCCCTGACCGGTTCCGACCCGACGATCCTCGAAGGCACGGACATGTCGGCCATTATCCGCGTCAGCGATCCGGAAACGTTTTTGAAAGAAGCGCTCAGCTGGATCGAAGCCGCGCGGGCCGATCATCCCGACATGGTTGCCAGGCAGTTCAATTATCGAGGCCATCAGGTGCGGGCACACTACACCAACGACCGAAACGTAAGTTCGTTTCTGGTGCAACATGGCCAATACATGGTTTACTCCAACTCGCACCGGGCGATTCGCCGCATCATCGATGCCGCGACCGAAATCGAACCGAATCTGCACGATTCGCTGGATTACCGTTACGTCACAACGATTTTGCCACCGGCTCGAAACAAAGAATCAGGGTTCTTTTATGCGTCGGAGGCGTTCATCAAACGGATGATTGGCCCCGCTGCCAAGATCTCGCAGAAACGACGGATGCAGTGCTTCAACTATCTGGTCATGCAAAACAACGCCTCGCTTTTCTATCGACTGGAAAACGGCCGGTCCCCCCAATCGCTCAGTGAATTGTCCGAAGACCGGTACGTCGACACGCAAAAAATCATTTGCCCGCACGGCGGCGCGTACGCTTTCGACACGGTTAACGATACCTGCACCTGCTCGTTGCATAATCGACTGAAATACTTGACGCCGAACTCGGAATTAGTCGTGCAAAACGTGTCGCAACAGGAAGCTGACGAATACGCTCGCTACAAGGAGCGATACCAGGAATTCTGGCAAAAAGTGTTTGACCCGATAGCCGTTCGCATCACGCTGGGGCCGACGGTCAAGCTGGAGACGTGCATTTTGCCCATGGCCAACAGCGGGATCTACAACGATTTGCGCGAGCAAGTCGACAAAAATCCGCAGCCGATCAACACCACGCGGATCGCGCCGTCGGCCATCGCTTCATACGTCCTGGTACCCGGCCGCGAAAACACGGCGAGCTTTCTGCGGAGGATTCCGGGGGTGCCGGAAGTGGTCGAGGATGATCCGACGCTGGCCGATTTGAGCTGGATTGGCGACCGTGTCTCCGTACATTTGTGTGACGGCGACAGTATTCTCGAAATCGACCCGACCCGTTTCAAGCCGCTTGATCTGCCGATGATCGGCGAAGCGTCCACGGAGATGCAGGCCACATTTGCCGCCGCTTTCCTGGCTGCCAATCTGCCGGTTTACGCGACCGTGGACGTCGAAAATCGCGAAATGGCCGACCGCATGCTGACGCAGTTTGCCGAACGGATCTTTTTGCAGGAAGGCCAGTTCATTGGCTTTGACACCAACTTGGACGCTTACCAGTTGCCTGACTACAAAGACCACTCGATCTATGTGCTCAACGCCAGCCTTTATGCGCTGTCGCTGCGGCTGCACATCTCGCTGGTCGGCGACCAATTAGTACTGGCCACCAAACCGGAGTTGTTGCGGGAGGTCATCGACGCCAGTACGGCACCGCCCGACGAAGCGCCCACAACCGCTCACATGCTGTTCCGGCTGGACCACCGTGCGCTGGACCGAATGAATGACGATGTTCAGCTGTACTGGGCCGAAAAGTCCCGCGTCTCCTGTCACCGCAATGTGATTTCGATTTACAACTTCCACAAGCTGTACGATGTGCCGATCGAACGGGTCTCGGAACTGTCAGAAGCAAAATACGGCGTCCGTTATTTTTGCCCCGATCAGGGCCAGTACTCCTTCGATAAGGAGCTAAATCAGGTCGTGTGCGGTGTGCACGGAAATCGCGAACACTCGTACCAGCATTCGCGGCTGGATGAGACGTCATCTTTCTCCAAGTTCATCGAGAGCTTGGATGCGATTACCGCCTCGCTTGTGTTCCAGGACGACGCATTGCTGGCCACCGTCGAAATCGAGCGGACACCGGATCAAGACGAGAATTGAGCTTCGCACGCTGCGCAGGCTTTGTCGGCGCCGATGCCAAAATAAGCTGAATCGCATGTCGATGCCGGGATTTGCTGACAACGGTGGCCCGGGATTTGCAGTTAATAAACAAGTTCAACTGCTCCCAGTCTGTGGACCCTTTTGTATGAACTTTTGCCGACGCAGATTTCTCCAAGCCGGCGTCGCCGCCGGCCTGACAGCCGCGCTGCCCAACGACGTGATGGCGTTTGGGCGCAAGCCGGTGATGACGATGGGGGTGATTGCCGATCTGCACCATGGGTTGGCACCGACGGCGCTCAACCGGCTGGAAGTGTTTATTCAGTCCGCCCAGCAGCAACACGTCGACTGTATCCTGCAGCTGGGCGATTTCAACTATGGCAAGCCTGACAGCCGCCCATGCATGGACGTGTGGAACCAGTTTCGGGGCCCCAAGTATCACGTGCTGGGCAACCACGACATGGACTCGTATTCCAAACAGCACATGATCGATTTCTGGTCCATGCCGAGCCGGTTTTATTCTTTTGACACCGGCGGTTTTCATTTCGTGGTGCTCGATCGCAATAACCTGCTGGTCGATGGCAAATTCAAACCCTATGACACCGCCAACTTTTACGTCTCTGCCGATCAGCGCGCGTTCGCGGATGCGGAGCAGCTGGCGTGGTTAACGGACGATTTGAAGGCCACCCGATTGCCCACAGTAGTGTTGGCGCACCAGGGACTGGGTATGGGAAACGATGCCACAAAAGTGCGCGCCGCAGATGCGGCGATCGAAACGCGAATAGCCGAAGCCAACCGCGACGGCTCGCGGCCGCGCGTGGTGGCTTGCCTGTGCGGCCACCACCATATCGATCGCTACAACTTCAAGGACCGCGTGCATTACTTGTGGATCAACAGTGCCTCGTACTATTGGGTGGGCGAGGGGTTTGGCCGCATGGCAGCTTATCGGGATTCGCTGTTCTGTTTCGCCAAATTCTATGCGGACGGTTCGATTGAAATCGAAGGCCGCCGCACCGAGTGGGACAGCCCGACGCCGACCGAACGGGGCTTTCCTGGCGCCGCTGCGCTCACGCCCTTCATTGCCGATCGCAAATTGGCGGCGCGTTAAATCATCGCGCTGGCTGCGTGCGCGGGCTCGGAATCGTCATATCACCAGTCCTGTGAAGTCCGCGCAACTCTACTGCGATTTTGTCCTCAACGTCCAGCGGCGTCGGCTACGGACTTGATGCGGTGTGCAACCGCATGGGTTGCCATTTCCAATAGGACAGCGACCGCCACAGCCACTCCAAGGGACCAAAGCGAAAATAGCGTAACCAGATCGGCGACACCACCAGTTGGACGATCCAGATCGACAGCACAACCGCAAACTGTTCGATTCGCTCCAGGTAGCCGAAATAGCCCAGCCCGTGCCCGTAAAAAATCGTGGTGCAAATCACGGAGTGGGCGATGTAGTTGGTAAACGCCATCCTCCCCACCGCCGCCAGACTGTTTTGCAGCCATTGCACCACGCCGCTGCGGCAGACGAGCATGATGATTGACAGGTAGGCGGAACTGACCAGCAGGCTGGCCCAATAGTTGATTTGGTTTCCAAAGAAAAACGAATGTTCCATGGCAAAATTGCGCGACAGGTTAAGTTGGTTTTCCACCGCCACCAACGGCAGCCCAATCCCCAATCCCAGTACCGCAACTATGCCATAAAACCGGTTGGACCGTTCACCGCTGATTATGCCCAGTTTCAACAAAGCCATGCCCATCAGCATTAACCCAGCCGCCCGCCAAAATGCAAAAAACGCCAACAGAAACGTCTCAAACATCAAAGCGCTCGTCGCGCGATACGGCATCTGGTCAATCCACCCGCCGCGATAGGCGTCCAACTCGGCTTGAATCACGTCCGGCGGAGGTTGCCATTGGGAGCGCATTTCCGCCAATTGCTCGGGCGGCCAGAAGTTCATTGACCAGCCAAACAACAAGCTGATGGCCGACCCCACCGCGATCGTCAGCAGCCCCAGGCACAGCAACCAACTCGATTTAAAATTGCGGAACCAAAAAACCACCATGCCCGACACGGCATAGCAGAATAGGATGTCGCCAAACCACAACAGGTAGGCGTGCAGCATTCCAAACAGCAACAGCCACAACATGCGGCGGTAATGATACCTCCAGGCCGCGCGGCCAGATTGCGACACACGGCGCGTCATCACGATGATCCCTGCGCCAAACAGCAAGGAAAAAAGCGTCATGAACTTCTGTTCGAAAAACAGGTTGGTTCCGTACCAGACGAGAAAGTTGGCGCCGCTGAAATCACCATAGGCGGTGGGATTGCGGTACGCCATCGAGATCATCGAGTAGGCCTGGATGTTGGGTATCAGAATGCCCAACAGTGCAAAACCGCGCAATACGTCCAGTGACCATATCCGCTGCGGCTCGGCGACGGGTCCAATCAGCCCAGGCACGTCGTCGAGCTGTGAATCATCACGTTTCATAGGTCCAAGCGTCGGAGACGGGGTCCCACATGCGGCGCGTCGCTGTCATCGACCAATATACCGTGAAAGATCGCGCGATCGGCTCGCATCTACATTTTTTCGCGTTTAATTGCCGCGGCTTTGCGTTAGCGGCAACAATCGGCGATCATCCGGGTGAACGATCTGGGAGGCCAGGCTGTGCAGCCCGAATCCGATCACCCCGACAAGGCACAATACCATGCCGACGGCAAGTCGCGCCAAGCGAATCACCGACCAGACGATGGTCAGCACCGCCACCAACAATTGCAGCAACGCAGATTTCAGCCGGCCCAAAGTTGTTTGGGACCGGCGGGCGAGTTGGCAATGCGGGCAAACATCCATTGCCGGTTTTTGAGGAAGCGGACTTTCCACGGCCTGGAAATGGACCGGCGGAAAACGATGCGCCGGGCCCCGCCGCGTGCGTTCAATGGTTATGTGGGTCATAAACTCGCTCTCCCCAAAAAATGTTTTCGATTCACTCCGTCGGACATGGCGGATTTTGCCAATAGGGGATGCTTCGACGCGGCTGGACGTCTCTTGGAGAATTTTAAAAATTTTGCTGCAGAAAAAATGACTTTGCCAGCCGAGCTACCGATCGCCCCACGATTGCTCGCTTATTTGTCCAGATTCCGTACCCCAGTGCGCTGGCCGGGCCGATAGGCCACTTTCAGATTTTGCTTGATTTCGTCCAGTTTGAACCAGGCTGGCTTGAACTGGCCACGAGCGTACAGTTCAGCCTGGTCAAAAT
>JBFILF010000155.1:0-10574 GCA_041599835.1 Pirellulaceae bacterium | reverse complement strand
TCCGTCATTGGCATCCAGGCACACCAACACGTCCAACATTCCGCCCACGTACAGCTTGCCATCGTCGTAGGCCGGCGTCGAACGAATCCAACTGCCGTTGGAGGAGGCAAAGAACGGCACCGTCATCGAACCCGGCCACTGGGTTTCCCACAGCTGTTTACCCGTTTTTCGATCCAGTGCGCGCACCCGTTCATGTCTCTTACCGATTGTTTCGGTGACAAACACCCGGTTTCCAGTGACAATCGGGCCCGAATAGCTGGGACCCAATTCGACCCGCCAGAGGGATTTGAGGTGGTCATCCGAAAGCGAACTGGGCCACGGCGGTCCGTCGATCGAGCCGTCGCGGTCCGGCCCGCGCCATTGACTCCAGGCGGGCCCTTCATCACTTGGCTGCGCCACCACCCACGGGGCAACGGTCATTGCCAACAACACCACAAAAAATTGTAACGGCTTGAGAAACCACGACGTTCCATGGAATGGACACATGATTGGTGCCTTTTCACGCTTTATGATTGTGATTGATTGTGGAATTAAATGTCAACGACCTGGCCAGTGCTTGTAACTGCTGCAGGTTTTCACCAAATGCCGAGTGCTTCATCTGTTTTCGAACGGATCCGTTCAGCGCTTGACCGCCGACAATCAAAAACGTCTCGGGATTCAATTGCTGGCGAAACCGTTCTAATTCGTCTAGGAAGTCCGTATTGTTAACAACACCCGACACGTTGAGGCACAATAGATAGGGTCGCTGGTTCTGAACAGCGGCGGCCAGCATGGCCAGCGGTAGTTCGGCTCCCAAGGAATGCGTTCGCCATCCCATTTCGTGAAGCACCAATTCGACCTGTGTCGTTGGCAACTCGTTGTTATCCCCGGGCAATGCCGCCACCATCGCCAGCCGTGCGCCCGCCTCGGGAGTAGGCAATAGCTCGCGAATTTGACTCAAGGCCGCCAGCGTGACGTCGCAAGCGCTACGCAGTTGATGCGATTCCAGCTCACCGATCTCCATTTTCCGACTGATTTGCTCGAATGCCGGGTTGATCACCTGGTCGCCAATTTCGGCAATTGTTTTCTCCGCCAGGTACTGCTCGATGAGGATGCGTTGCGACAGATGCCGATCGCCGGCGATTGCCGCGCGAAAAAACTCGTGCCGGGCGTCATCCAGCGGTCGTTGGCTGCGTTGAACTCCCGCCGGCAAACCGAGCAACTCTGGCTTGACGATGTCGTGGTCCGATCGGCGAAGAAACGCCACCACGGACGATTGCTTGAGACGCCGATGCCCACCGGCCGTTTTTTGAAAATCGATGAGTCCTCGATCACACCACCGCTTCATGGACGACTCGCTCACTCCGATTGCCTGAGCGACCCGTTTCGGCGTTAATTTGATTGACATACCGAATCTCCCAGAAATGAACGGTTTGGACGTTATTCGGTTCGTGGCTGAAGGCCGGGCGGATTCCGTTTACGGAGATTTTTTCCTTGATTTGAAAGTGTTTTTTAAAAATTCAGCCAAAAAGGCTTGGGATACAGCCCCGAAAAAAATGGCCGTTTTTGCACAATGGCGGCCGAAAATTGCCATATCCGGCGGGCCTGAACGATTTTGAATCCGACGCCTGACCGGCCTCGAAAAACATGCATCGCCTGCGGGCCCGAAACAACACAGAAAATTCCCCGGAGAATCCCTTTAGTGAAAGTTGCAATTATTGGATCGGGGATTGCGGGTTTGACGGTGGCCGATGCCATTCACCAGGTGCATGAGATCACTTTGTTCGAGGCGGCAGCCCATGTTGGCGGGCACACCAACACGATCGAAGTCGGCACTTCCGATCAACGTTTGGCAATCGACACCGGTTTCATTGTTTTCAACGACCGGACGTATCCGCATTTCGAGTCATTGTTGAACCGGCTGAATGTCGTCTCGCAGCCGGCGCCAATGACATTTAGTGTTCGCTGCGATGAGAGCGGCCTCGAGTATCGCGGCGCCGATCTAGGCGGATTGTTCGCGCAGCGGCGAAACCTGTTGCGGCCGCGTTTTTATCGGTTACTGGGCGGGATCCTGAAGTTTAATCGCAAGGCCAGGCATTTGTTGGCAGCTGACAACGATTGCCAGACGGTTCGGGAGTATTTCGCAGCTCACAAATATTCGACAGATTTTTACCGAAAATATTTCCTGCCGCTGGGTTCGGCAATCTGGTCCTGCCCGCAGCATACGTTCGAGGAGTTTCCGATCCGGTTTATCGCCGAATTTTACCACCACCACGGAATGCTTGGCATCAGCGATCGGCCCCAATGGCGGGTCGTGTGCGGCGGTTCTCGGCAATACATTAAGCCGCTGATTCGACCGTTTCAGG
The DNA here is from genome assembly GCA_041599835.1 of Pirellulaceae bacterium. GTDB lineage: Bacteria > Planctomycetota > Planctomycetia > Pirellulales > Pirellulaceae > CAJQPP01. The sequence goes on along the minus strand of JBFILF010000155.1, from coordinate 8,229 downwards.
ATCGAATCCGTCTGCAGCAACCGGTGCGATCGGTATCACGCTCATCCCAAGGCGTGCGCGTCAGAGTTGACGCTGGCTGGGAGCATTTCGACCACGTTGTCTTCGCTTGCCATGCCGATCAGGCTTTACGGATCCTGGGTGCGTCGGCGACGGCCGCCGAGCGGGATATATTGTCGGCGTTCCCCTACGAAAAAAACGAAGCGGTTTTACATTGCGATACGAGCGTGCTGCCCAAGCAGCGTCGGGCCTGGGCGGCCTGGAATTATCACCTGCCCGCTGGTGGCGCCGACAAAGCGACACTGACCTATAACATGAACATCTTGCAGTCTCTGAGCACCGGCCGCACGTATTGCGTCACGCTCAACGCCACCGATCAAATCGATCCAGACCAAGTGATTCGGCGGATCAACTACGAACATCCGATTTTTGATTCCCGTCGTCGCGCCATGCAATCGCGGCACGGTGAGCTGCTCGGCGCCAATCATACATCGTATTGCGGCGCTTATTGGGGCAATGGATTCCACGAAGACGGTGTGGTCAGCGGGCTGGCTGTCGCCCAGGGACTGTTGCGGGGCAACGGCCCCTCACCGCTGGGCGGTGATCAAGATTCAATTTACTCAACGGACCGAAATGAACAGCTGCATTTACGAGGGTCGCGTGTTGCATCATCGGTTTAGGCCGCGGCAGCACGTGTTCACTTACAAATTGTTCATGATGTATGTCGACCTATGTGAACTCGACGAGTTGTTCCGCGGTCGCTGGTGTTGGTCGGCTCGGCGACCGGCATTGGCCTGGTTCCGCCGCCGCGATCATATGGGTCCGGCTGACGAGCGGCTGGAGGACTGCGTTCGGGATTTTGTGCAACGGCGTTCGGGCCAGCGACCGGACGGTCCGATCCGGCTGTTGACAAATTTTCGCTATTTCGGTTTGGGCATGAACCCTGTTTCCTTTTATTTTTGTTTTGATCGGCAGGAGAATTTGCAAAACGTGGTGGTTGAAGTCAACAATACACCGTGGGGCGAGCAGCATGTCTATTTGTTGGAACCCGAACATTTTGCCGTCCCACCGGGCCAGCGCGAGCCTGTCACGAAAGAATTTCACGTATCGCCATTCCTGCCCATGCAGATGACTTACGGCTGGAGTGTTACGCGGCCGGCTGAAAATTTAAATCTAAAAATTAACAGCTTTCACAACCGCGCACGAATGTTGGCCGTATCCGTTTCCCTAGCCCGGCGCGAGCTATCACCCCGGATGTTGAGGCGGGTATTGATCCGCTACCCGTTGATGACGGCCCAAGTGTTCGCCGGCATCTACTGGCAGGCATTTCAATTATGGCGGAAACGCATCCCGTTTTTCCCGCATCCAAAACACTCGAATCGCCAACAAGCCGCGACATCCGCGCGGCCCGAATCGCTGGCGGTCCAACACGATTCAGGTTCGATTAAATGATCAACAGATTCTTCAAACGGCGGCTGTTTGCCCAACTGGCGAAATTTCAGCACGGCCAGCTCGTGATCGTCGACGATTCTGGACAGCGCCGGTTTGGCGATGCCGATTCTCAGCTCACGGCGCGCATTCAGGTTCACCACCAGCGGCTGTACCGCCGCGCGGCGCTGGGCGGCGGGATCGGCATCGCCGAGGCGCTGGCCGATGGGGACTGGGAATGCAGTGATTTGACGGCACTGGTTCGCATTTTCGTGCTCAACATGGATGCCTGCGATGAACTGAATCGTGGCTGGAGCGTTGTGCGACAGCAGCTTGAAAGATGGTTGCACTGGTTGAAACGCAACACCGTGGGAAACGCCAGGCAGAACATCATCCGTCATTACGATTTGAGCAACGATTTTTTTGCGTTGTTTCTGGATCCATCGATGTCGTATTCGAGCGCGATCTTTTCATCGCCCGAACAATCGCTGCACGACGCTTCGATTAACAAGCTGGATCGCGTTTGCCAAAAACTTGACTTGAAACCGTCTGACCACCTGCTGGAAATCGGAACAGGTTGGGGCGCGCTGGCGATTCATGCCGCCCGGCATTACGGTTGCCGAGTGACCACCACCACCGTATCGGAACAGCAATACGAGTGGGCCAGACGCCGCATCGAAGAGGCCAACCTGGCGCACCGCATTGAGTTGTTGTTGCGCGATTATCGCCAACTGTCCGGACATTACGACAAACTGGTGTCGATCGAGATGATCGAAGCGGTCGGTCACCAGTATTTCGATACATTTTTCCGCCAGTGTTCCTCGCTGCTCAAACCGGACGGGGAAATGTTACTGCAGGCAATTACCATCGCAGAACACCGATTCGAGCACCACAAGCGCAGCGTTGACTTTATCAAAAGTTATATTTTTCCCGGCGGCTGTCTGCCGTCAGTGCCCGCCATGCTCGAGTCCGTCTCGCGATGCACGCGAATGCGGCTGGAACATCTGGACAGTTTCGCGGATCACTATGCGCGAACGCTGAACCTGTGGCGGCGACGGTTTACTGGCCAGCTGGAACAGGTGCGACAATTGGGTTTCAGCGAACCCTTCATCCGGTTGTGGGACTACTACCTGGCCTATTGCGAAGCGGCATTTTTGCAGCGGCACGTCAATGTAGTGCAAATGCTGTTTGCCAACCACCAATCCAGCCTATCGCCGCTGTCGCGAAACTTCGACCAGATTGCCGCGAGCAAGTCGGACGCCGTTCCCTGGTTTACGCTACATTCACCCTCTGAACCGGAAAGGATCTCCACGTGATGTTCGATTCCGTTTTCCAGCGCATCATCGAGGTGATGGAGCGCGGCTGGGTTCCCGACCGCCTGACGCGGTGGATGATTCGCAGGCTTTGCCGCCGCCGGCTGATGGAGTTGCGATCAGGAAATCCGTCGACCGACAACCAGGTCAGGGATTTTGCCGATCAAATGCGGGTGGGTCCGATCGCGCCAGTGCCGGAGAAGGCCAACGAGCAGCATTACGAATTGCCGGCGGAATTTTTTGAACTGATGTTGGGGCGGCACCTCAAATACAGCTGCTGCTTTTTCGAGACCTCCCAATCGTCGCTCGACGACGCCGAATGCCGCTCCCTGCAGTTGACCTGCCAGCGAGCCGAGATCGTCGACGGGCAGGACGTGCTGGAACTCGGTTGCGGCTGGGGCAGCCTCACTTTGTGGATGCTCCAGCAGTATCCCCACTTGCGGGTCACCGCAGTCTCCAATTCCGAAACGCAGCGCCAATGGATAATTGGCCGCGCCGCGGCTGCCCACCTTGAGAATCGACTCACGGTGATCACGGCTGACATGAATGAATTCGCCATCGATCAGCGGTTCGATCGCGTGGTGTCTTGTGAAATGTTTGAGCATATGCGGAATTACGAGCATCTGCTGCGCCGCATCGCCGGCTGGTTGCGGCCGGGTGGCAAGTTGTTCGTGCATTTGTTTTGCCACAAACAATTTGCGTATGAGTTCCAAACAAACGGGGTCGCCAATTGGATGGGCCGTTACTTTTTCACCGGTGGCATCATGCCCAGTTTCGAGTTGCTGCATCAGTTCCCCACGCATTTGCGGGTGGCACGCAGTTGGGCGTGGCCCGGCGTCCATTACCAGCGCACTTGTAACGCCTGGCTGCGCCGACTGGACGCTCATCGGAAATCGGCTCGGGAGATTCTAGCCGGGGTCTATGGCGAGCCGGCCAGCGGTCGTTGGCTGCAACGTTGGCGGATGTTTTTGATGGCGGGCGCCGAATTGTTTGGATTTGAATCCGGGCAGCAATGGTTGATCGGACACTACTTGATGGAACCGGTCCAGGAAATTCCCCAGCCCGAACCAACCGCGATTGGCGACACCGCCGCCAGCGAATGCGATCGCACATTTACGACTTCTTCCGTCGCGGAATCGACATGAATGCGTTACTGATGGTTCAGTTCGCCACCGCCTGGTTTATGATCGGACTGATCTGGCTGGTCCAGGTCGTGCACTACCCGCTGTTTGCTCACGTGGGGCAAGAGCAGTTTGCGGACTATGAGGCGCGGCACCAGTTTCTGATCACGTGGGTGGTTGCGCCGGTGATGATTTTAGAGTTGTCGACCGCGGTTTGGCTGGCCATTTATCCGCCGCAACCCGACTTGGCCAACTGGATGCGGATCAGTCTGCTGTTACTGTTGGCGATTTGGATTTCGACCGCGCTGGTACAGTCCCGCCAACATGGAAAGCTGGCGGACGGTTATGATTTGGCGGCCATTCGCGGTTTAGTCTTGTGGAACTGGCTGCGCACGGTGGCCTGGACAGCCCGGGGTCTGATTCTGTTGTCCGTATTTCAGCGATTGTTGAGCGTTAAAGTGAATTGAAGAGGCGGGTTGATGGACAGTACTTTGAAAATCGAGCCGATGGGCCGGTCGAGTTATCGATTGTTCAGCGAAATAGAGATTCCTCGTCCCCGCGACGAAGTCTTTGCGTTTTTTGCGAATGCTCATAATTTGGAAAAGCTCACACCCGCGTTCCTGCATTTTCAAATTCTCACGCCCGGCCCTATTGAGATGGCCGTTGGCGCGAAAATTGATTACCAGATTCGCCTGCATGGCATCCCGGTCCGCTGGCGAACCAACATCTGCCTGTGGCAACCGGACGAGCGCTTCGCGGACGAGCAGATTCGTGGGCCTTACCGGCGATGGCATCACGAACACGTATTCCTACTCGGCCAATCGCCGGATGCACAGGAAACGACGATCATGCAGGACATCGTGCATTACTCGGTGTGGTTGGGGAGGCTGTTTCATCCGCTGGTGGTTAGACGGGATTTGATGAAGATTTTTGCTTATCGCCAGCAGCAAGTACGCGAGTGGTTTAGCCAGCCGGCCGCTGTGCCGGCGGCCTGAGTCCGCGTTTTCCGGCGATCCGTTCGGCAACTGGCGAAAACTCGCTTATAATGGGCGGTTTGTCTGCCGAAAATGAATCATCGTCCCCGACAATCCGCATTGCCACTGTTGCCCGTGCCAACGGATTGCAGCGGCTGCGGCGTGTGCTGTCTGCACATGGGTTATCCCGCTTTTATATTGCCGACGCGGACCCGCCCGGGCGAAGCGCAGTGGGATCGTCTGCCCCATGACCTGAAACAGGAATTGCTCGATTACATGGCACAGTATCGGGTCGCGGACGATCAGCTGGACGGACCGTGCATCTGGTTTGATTTGGTAACCCGCCGCTGCAAACACCACCAATACCGGCCCCGGGTTTGTCGCGAATTCGCCGTCGGGGGCCTGCGGTGCCGTGAGTGGCGGCACCATTACCGGGATAAAATCGCAAACTGAACGAGGCTCGGCGGTCGACCTTCGGCGCCCGATCAAGTTCAATGGTGGGCGATATGGGAACACAACCCTGGAATCTGCCCGAGTCCAGTTACTCGGAGATCAAGCAGTGTGAATTCGAAGTGGCGGTGTTGCCGTTTGGAGCCACCGAGCCACACAACTTGCACTTGCCTTACGGCACCGACACGCTCGAGGCAACGATCATCGGGCAGCACATTTGTCGAGCAGCGCACGAGAGGGGCGCCAAGGTGGTGTTGTTGCCAACGATTCCCTACGGCACGGAAACGAACCTCCGTGAATTTCCGTTGGCGTTGAATTTGAATCCGTCAACGGTCAGCTTGATGGTGAAAGACTTGGTCGATTCGCTGACCCACCACCAGATCCTGAAAATCGTCTTGCTCAACAGTCACGGCGGCAACTCGCTAAAACCGGTACTCCGCGAACTGGCGGGCAAAACCGCGGCCCATCTGTTTCTATGCGACTGGTATCAGTCTATTGCCGACGTGTACAACGAGATTTTTGAGCGGCCCGAGGATCATGCCGGTGAAATGGAAACGTCCTTCGCGCTGGCTTACTTCCCGCAGCTGATTGCCCGTGACGAGGCCGGAAATCTGTTGGCCGATGACGGCGCCACCCGCGCCACCCGTTTCGAGGCGCTCAATCGCGGTTGGGTTTCGATCACGCGGCCCTGGCATTTGCTGACCAAGAACAGTGGTGCCGCCGATCCCCATGCCGCGACCGCTGACAAGGGCGAGCGGTTAATGGAGGTGCTGGTGCAGCGATTGGCGACGTTTCTAGTTGAGCTATCGGAAGCGCCGATCGACGATTCGTTTCCATATGAATCGTCGCCGTAACGGGGCGGGCTGGAGCGCCAGCCGTCTGTCTATCCCGCGACGATGTTGACCCCATAAAACGGCATGCTTAGAATTCCGGTCGCGCCCAGTCGTTCGCCTTCGCTGTGTGCGGGCGGCGGTGTGGGGTGTGGGCAAAATCGTTGGTGGTTGTAGCTCAGTTGGTTAGAGCATCGGATTGTGGTTCCGAGGGTCGAGGGTTCGAATCCCTTCAACCACCCTGGCCGTGTCAAACGAACCGCACCTCGTGTGGCCTGTCATTTGGTCGCATCGGTCGGCGACGAAACATCAACGGGCCGATTGGCTGGTTAGTGAATCTCCACATTCATGAAATACCAGCCGGACAGAAACCAGCCGCCCGCACTCTGCTCGCACCAGCGGCATTCGGCCACGACCACTGACGGGCGGCCACGCAGCCGATAAATGGTCAGTTTGGCCGTGGTCCGCGGTTCCACCGGTTGCTGCGACACGAGTCCAATGCCCATGCCCGAAATGTCTTTGGATAACGCTGAAACAGATTGGCCACCGGCATTGAAAGGCGTGACGTCGACGGGGCGACACAGCGGCTCCCGGCCCACCGCCCGGCGATCTTGCATGCGGGCGCGAGTTTCCTCATCGATGATTCCATCGACGAACTGTTGTATCTCGGGCGAAACCGCTTGTGTGTTTTGGCGAAGCATGGCAGACCTCGTGGAATTTTCCGGGCGGCAGAATTGATCTGTTGCCGGCATCAATTCGGCGTGACTGACGGTCACATCAAAAACATAACACCGTAATCGTTCGGCGATGGGCCAAATTTCTGCGGTGGGATTGTGACTGTTGTGCCGATCGAATCTCAGGGTTACCATTCAGCAGGCAACTCGCGGATGTGGCGTTTTTGCTTCATTGTTGCCAAGATTCCGCGCTTGCCCGCGAATCAATCCAAGCTCCATCTGCACGCTCCTCGGTGGTTTGCACGGCAATCCTATGAACGAACATGTCAACGAGCCATCGACTCCATCGTTGGCCATCGACGTCGACCGCCTGTGCAAAAACTATCGCGACGGTTTTCTGTGGCGGCGCGCCTTTCCGGCGCTTCGCGACGTCTCATTTCAAGTTCACGAAGGCGAGGTGTTTGGATTGCTGGGCCCCAATGGCGCCGGCAAAACAACGTTTTTGAAGTTGCTGTTGGGGATCATCCGCAAGACGAGCGGCCGCGCGACAATGCTGTCGTATGCGGCCGGCAGCCGTCGCGGTCGCCGACTCGTCGGGTATTTGCCCGAACAATTGCGCATCCCGCGGCATCTGACCGGCCATTCGGCGCTGGATTTTTACGGCCGGATGAGCAATGTGCCGCGCAGCGAAATCCGCGCTCGGCGCGATTCATTACTGGAGTTAGTCGGACTGTCAGGTCGCGGGCAGGACGCCGTGACCAAGTATTCCAAAGGCATGTTGCAGCGATTGGGTCTGGCTCAAGCATTGTTGCATCAACCGAGGCTGCTGGTCCTCGATGAGCCGACCGATGGTTTGGATCCCCGCGCGCGGGCTGAAATGCGGGCCTCGATCCGGCAGCTTCAGAAACAAGGCGTCACCGTGTTCTTAAACAGCCATTTGCTGCAAGAAGTGGAATTGGTGTGCGACCGCGTGGCAATCCTCGATCGTGGCCAGCTGCGGTATTGCGGCAGCGTCAAGGAGATTGGCGAATTCGTAAATCGGCGCGGCGGTCGCCAGCGGCTGCGCGTGTCGTTTCATTTGGCGGGTCCGCCGGAACCCGTGGAGGCGGCCATCGGCCAACTACCGACTGGCCTTTGTCAAATTGAAACCATCAAGCCCGCGGGGGATCACGTGCTGCTGATCGCCGACTTCGAAGGGCAGGATTCCATCGATCGCTGCGTGGACGAGTTGCGGCGTCACTCGATCAGCATCCGTCAACTGATGCGCGAAACAACCACGCTGGAGGATGCCTTTTTGCGAATTCTGGACGACCCCGATCAAGCCCCGCCGGTATGAAGACTGCCATGATTCGACCCTATTTCGCCGTGATCACCGACTCATTTCGAGCCGCACTGCACTCCAAGGTGCTGTACATCATCCTGGCGTTGATCGTGGTGATTCT
>JBFILF010000154.1:0-10585 GCA_041599835.1 Pirellulaceae bacterium | reverse complement strand
CGAAGACAGCTGGAAGCGATCCGGGCCGCCAAGCGGCGGGTCGTTTACCGGTCTCAAAGTCTTCCGTCGAACGCCAACGTGGTACTCGACCAATACGAGTCATGGCTGACCAAGCTGGGCTCGGAAACGGTCGGCTTGGCCGGCTACTCGGTAAAAAGCGGCGGCCCCGGCCAGGATGTTACCTACTCGTACAAAAACGAAGCGGGCAGCGCAAAAACCGATGTCGTCTTTTCCGCGTACACCTACTCCGTGCAAGGCCAGGGGACCATCGAGCAATTAACCGAGTTTCTGTACCGGTTCCAGCGTGCCAAAATTCTGCACCGGATAAAACTTATTGATGTCCGGCCGATTCTACAAGGAACCGGCAGTCGGCTGACGATCTCCGATGTGTTGAAATTACGGATGACGGTCGAAGCGATCCGCATGGCCGATGCCGACTCGGAGCGTGAATTCGAGGACCAGCTCAAACTCGGCCCGGCCCGGAGCCTGAATGATTACCTGGCCAAGATTGCCCATCGAAATGTTTTTGGACCGCCCAACCAGCCTCCGGAAATTCAGCGTGTCAGCACTCAACGCGCTAACACAGGCCAGAAAACTACGGTGGCGATTCGGACAACGGAAAAAGACAATGACGATTTGTTGACGTACGAATTGGTCGAATCTTCGATACCGGACGCACGCCTGACACACAACGATCCGCAAGAAAAAAACGCAGTTCTGGATGTACCCGGAACGACGCCCGGCAGCTACGAGTTTCTCGTTCGCGTAACCGACAATGGCTGCCCGGCAAAATCCGACGAGACGAAAATTGTCGTCAACGTGAGCGACCCGGAACCACCTACCGTGGAAACGGTCGCCGAGCCAAAGCCCCAAAACGCCCGCCATACTTATGTTTCGGCACTGATCACCAGGGAAGACCGCCCGCAGATCTGGGTGCAATGCATGACGCTCGGCAAGACGTTCAAATTGTTCGAAGGCGATACCTTTGAACTGGACGATCGCCAATGGAAACTGATCAAGATCAACCCGCCGCAATTCGTTTTCGAGGTCGATGGCGAGAAGTTGATCATTACGAAGGATAAATCGCTGGCGGAACCGGTGGAAAAGTCGCCAGCCCTCGATACGCCGGTTGCCAAGTCCGACGGCAGCCAACCATCTCCACGCGACACCGCCGACAATTAGGGGCGTGCCCGCAATAAGGTCGCCAATCTCGCGAAAATTCGATCATACCCGCAGGAACTGCCAGCGAGTGGGCCCAATTCTAAAGCGCGAGCAACGGGTCTGTTTTGCAGCGAAATCCCCGGCACGCCATTGCGCTGCGCGCGCGAATCAAGTTTCAAACTGCGCGGAGATACATTTAATCATTGTGGAGGCTCGGGTGGTCCGGCGACGCGGCATATCTCATCGATCGCCTGGTCCGCGGATTGCTTCGCGGCTTTCTCGCTGTGTGCTTCACAAATAACCCGCACTACCGGTTCCGTATTGCTGGGCCGAATCAGCAACCAGCGGTCGTCCCAGTCTAAACGCAAACCATCCTGAAGACTGGTTTTGGCGTCTGGATGGGCATTCACAATGGCTTCGTAAACGTTTGACAACCGGTCGAGATTTGCTGATGTTTTGGTTTTGTAAATTGCGTATCGTGGCAACTCGGCGACCAATTGGCTGAGCGTTTGGCCTGATTTGGCAAGTGCTTCCAAGACTTGTGCCATTCCGACAAAACTGTCGCGCACTAATCCGACTTTGGGGTCGATCGGACCACCGTTCCCTTCGCCACCGTACACGGCGCCGACGCGCAACATTTCATCGCAAACATTCGCTTCGCCGACAGCGGTGATGAAGCACTCACAACCGAACCGGCGCGCGATATCCACGTTCATGCGACTGGTCGCACAGTTAATGACGCAGGCGCCCGGGTTGGATGTCAGCCGATTTCGCAACGTGATAGCTAACGTATATTCCTCGCCTACGTAACGTCCCGTTTCATCGATCAATGCCAAACGGTCGGCGTCGGGATCTTGGCAAAACACCACGTCTGCCCCGCTGGACCGCGCTTGATTGGCAACCGCTCGCAGGTTTTCAGCCGTGGGTTCAGGCGCGTGAGCGAATTGCCCGTCCGGGGTTTCGCCGATAATTTCCGCCCGCACGTTTAGCTTGCGTAACAACTGGCGGGCCAACAAACTTCCCGCACCGTGATTGCTGTCCACAATCGCGTGAAAATTCCGTGAACGAATCGCGTCGACATCGACGGTTGCCAATACCAGCCGCAGGTGCTCGGAGATCGTATCTTCAAGCGATTGTTCATGGCCACCAATCCGGTTGCCAGGGTTTAGCGACGGCCGCTCATAGCGCCGGGTGACCCGCTGGCCGAGATCTTCCGATAAAACGCGTCCGCGACCATCAAACAACTTGATGCCGTTGTATTGCACCGGGTTGTGACTGGCGGAGATTTGGACCCCGCCGGCTGCCTGTTGGTAGCGGACCAAGATACCGGTCGTCGGGGTGGCGGCCACGTCGCCATACAAAACTGGCCGGCCCTGCAGGCGGATTGCCGCTGATACGGCGCTGGCCAGCATCACGCCCGATTGTCGGCCATCGCGAGTGACCACCAGCGGGCCGTCGGGAATGATTTGAGAAAAAGCCGAGACGAATCGCATCGCCATAAACGGATCCAGGCTTTGGCCCACGATTCCGCGAAGTCCCGATACGCTGATGATCGGTGCATCCATGGGAAATTCGAACAACGGATGAGTGATGAAGTCCTGAAAATCACTGATTCCGGCGCGTTTGCCAAGGGGATAACGCGAACCTGCAACTGGTCTCCCGGAGTTTCGCACGTTTCGCAAATTGGCATAATGCACACCATTCGACTGGATCACGATTAGACAACACCTTGGAACCGAGCCAAAAAACTAATGACCGAATATTCGTCGACTGTCGATGTTTCACCGTTGCTGTCGAAAATTGAGCAGGCCGCAAACCGCAACCTGGTGTCAGCCGGCGCCGTCGACAACCTCCGCGTATGGTTAACCGACGATCGATATGCCGCCTATCGATCGCAAATCGCTGACCACATTGTGGACGAAAAATGGGAAACCCTTGACGACGTGTTCTGGACGGTCATACCGTTTGGAACCGGCGGCCGCCGCGGCCGCATGTATCCTTTCGGCAGCAACGCGATCAACGAGCGGACGATTGGCGAAAGTGCCCAGGGGTTGGCCAGCTACGTCAAACAGGTTAAGCCGGCCGGTCCCTGGTCTTGCGCCATCGCCTACGACACGCGTCACCGGTCCCGCGAATTCGCCGAACTTTGCGCCGGCATCTTGGTGGCCAACGGATTCGAGGTGTTTTTCATTGACGATTTTCGCAGCACTCCAGAACTCTCGTACCTGGTCCGCTTCAAAAAATGTGATTGCGGCATCATGGTCACAGCCAGCCATAATCCCCCGAGCGATAACGCGGTGAAGATTTATTGGTCCAACGGGGGCCAGTTGATTCCACCGCACGACAAAGCCGTCATTCAACACGTGATGCAAGTCCGCCAGTTCGATTGCGTCGAATTCGACCCAGCGGTGGATAGCGGCCACATTCATTTGTGCCAGGACGAAGTGGACCGCGCGCTGCTTGGCGAACACTTGAAACTGCGCATCGAAGGGCCGCGCGACATTCGCATCATTTATTCGCCGTTGCACGGCGTGGGCGAGTTCAATGTCAAATCGCTGTTGGCCGCCGACGGATTCGAATCGGTCGAGATTTATGAGCCGCACCGCGAACCCAACGGTGATTTCCCCAATGTGCCGGGACACATCTCCAACCCGGAGAATCCACAAGTTTTCCAAGCCATCATAGAACGCGCCAAACAAACCGGCGCCGAGTTAGTCTTGGCCACCGATCCCGATTGCGACCGTTTGGGAGCTGCCGCGCCGCTCACATTGGATCCTCAGGCAGCCTGGCAGACCCTTAACGGCAACCAGTTGGCTGCGGTGCTGTGCGATTTTGTGTTGGCGGGCCGCCGCGATAAAGGTCAAGCGGGCGAAGCGGACTACGTTGTGACGACGCTGGTTACCACGCAGATGGTGCGGCGGATTGCTGCCTCATATGACACCAAATGCTTTGACAACAACCTCGTTGGATTCAAATGGATCGCTGAGGTCATTGACCGAGAGGGCCCGCAAGGTTTTGTTTTTGGCACCGAGGAGTCGCACGGTTTCCTGGTCGGCACCTATGCCCGGGATAAAGACGGCGCCGTGGCATGCATGCTGATGAGCGAATTGGCGGCGCAGTGCAAGGCGGATGGATATACGGTGCATCAAAAACTCGAACAGCTGTATGAAAAGTTTGGGTACCATGCCGAACGGCTGATGACCATCCGGATGGAAGGGTCTGACGGGATGCGTCGCATGAGCCAATTGATGGACGAAATCCGGGACCGGCCGCCACATGCGATCGGCGGCATTCCGTTGGACAGCGTTCGCGACCACCTCACACAGGAAATCCGCCGGCCTGACGGGACGTCGCAGCCCCTGCGGGGACCCACGGACAACTTGATCGTGCTGGAAACGACCGAACCGGGAAATTACGTCGCGGTGCGACCGTCGGGTACGGAACCGAAAATCAAAATGTACCTGTTTTCCTATGTTCCGCCGGATCAACTTGGCGACTTGGCGGAGTCGAAACAGCGGATGAACCAACGGCTTGACGCGTTCGAGCAAGACTTCCAACAACTTTCTCAACGCGTTTCGTAGTCTCAACCGTTGTTTCCGCCACGATCCGTAGATTCGGCAGCGGCGTCGCTTCCGGTAGCGATCTGCCATCGAAAAGCCGCCGATCCGGTGCTTCGCCGGCCTGATTTGCGACGTATATTTCGGGGTCCGCAAACCGTTTCGCCACCCATCAAATTCACAGGAACTCGAAAAATGGCAGGCCTGCAAAACATTCAAGATGAACTTTTGTGTGATGGAAGAATCACCCGTTGCGAAGTAGAAAAAATCAAAGACTATATGGCGGCCGACGGCCAGCTCGATTATCAGGACGCCCGATTCTTGGTGGAGTTGCTGAAAAAGGCCGACGATGTGTGTAAAGAATTTGACGACCTGTTTTTCCCCTGCTTGCGCGAAATCATTTTGCAAGACGGCCAAATCGGCATGGACGAGCAGTTCCTGTTGCTGCAAATGCTGTATTCTGATGGCGAAGTCCGCCCGCGCGAGCGTGAGTTCTTGAGCCAGTTGTATCGCGACGTCGACAACGTCACTCCTGAATTTGAGCAGCTGTATCAAACGGCCATGCAGTGCAAAAGTGAAAACTGGGATCTGGGCGTGTAGACAGGCGGCGTCCCTTCTTCCCATTCCTGGTGGGAAGAGAACGTATCTCAATCAGGTTCCGGAAACGGCGGGTGCAAGCCTTCGAGTTCGGCCAAAGCGTTTCCGGCTGCGCGTTGCTCCGCCTGTTTTTTGTTATTGCCCCATGCCGGCGTGTAACGATTTCGATTTACTTGCGCGCAAATTTTGAATGCCTTTTTGTGATCGGGACCCGCCTCATCCAACAGATGGTAGGATGGCGGCGTCCCGAACTTTCTTTGCGCCAGCTGCTGTAATGCGGATTTGAAGTTCCGCTCGGCTTTTCCCGATATGATGGCTTCAATCACGTTCGTCATGTGATCGATGATGAAGCTTCGGGCAACGGTCAGACCACCATCGAGGTACAGTGCCGCGATCAATGACTCGAACGCGTTGGACACTAGCGATTTGGGCAATCCTTTCTGGGAATCCATTCCTTTGCCGATTTGCAGGAAATCGGTCAAGCCAATTTGCGCGCCCAATTTAGCGCAGGTTGCCCGGCTGACGGCCGCCGATTTGATTTGGGTCAGGTCCCCTTCCAGCAAGTCGGGGAACCGCTGGTACAACAATTCGCACACCACAAATCCCAAAACGGCGTCGCCGAGAAACTCCAATCGCTCGTTTGATTCCAGCCGGTCCGCGGCACCGGACGCATGAGTCAGAGCGCTATACAACAAAGATTTGTCGTTGAATTCATAGCCAATCCGTTGTTCACATGATCTGAGTACCGCGAATTGATCGGTTGTAAAATTCCCTGACAACATTTCCGATCGACGGTCGCTCGGCCACGGGCACCGCCTCAGTAAAGACAAACGTTCGTACTCGGCAAAATTAGTGATCCAGCTGGCAACGGCATTATATACATAATTAGATCTTTGGGTATGATCGGTGACCGATACGGCGCGCATGTCAGGCGACTGCCCTCGAGCAACGATTAACTGGCGACGGACGACTTTATGAACGCTTCAACATTCACATTTACGCTCATCACATGGCTGATCATTTGGCCGACATTGTCGGCAAACGAATCAGTCAGCCACCGTCAGTGCGATGCACAAACATCGCGACCAAACTTGATCTTCATCCTGGCGGACGATCTGGGGTACGGAGATTTGGGTTGTTACGGGCAGCAGCGTATTGAGACACCGCACCTCGATCGAATGGCAAGCGAAGGAATGCGGTTCACAGATTTTTACGCCGGCTCGACCGTTTGTGCGCCGTCGCGTTGCGTGTTAATGACCGGGTATCACACGGGACATTGTTTTATCCGCGGCAACGGTCGAATCAGTTTGCGCGAGAATGATTTGACGCTCGCCGAGATTCTCAAAACGGCCGGATACGCAACGTGCCTCTCCGGAAAATGGGGGCTGGGCGAAGAAAACAGCTCGGGCGTGCCGAATCGGCAAGGCTTCGATGAGTTTTTCGGCTACCTGAATCAGCGACACGCCCATAACTACTTCCCCACGTTTCTGATGCAAAACCAGCGACGCGTTCCGCTGAACAACAAGGTGCCAAACGAAGGAAAATTCGGAGAGGGCAAGGCCATCGACAAGCGACAATACAGCCACGACCTGATTGTCGAACACGCGCTCGAGTTTATCGCAGCCAACGCCGATCAGCCTTTTTTCCTGTACCTGGCATTGACCATTCCTCACGCCAATAACGAGGCAGGCAACGAGGGTATGGAAGTGCCCGATTACGGTGTGTATTCCGACCTCGATTGGCCCGAGCCACAAAAGGGTCACGCCGCGATGATTTCGCGAATGGACCGCGATTGTGGCCGAATTTTCGAATTGTTGCAAAAGCTGAATATTGATCGTCAGACATTGGTGCTGTTTTCATCCGACAACGGTCCGCATCGCGAAGGCGGCAATCGGCCCGAGTTCAACGACTCCAACGGGCCTTTGTCCGGAATCAAACGGTCGTTGGGCGAGGGCGGCATCCGAGTGCCGATGCTGGCGCGATGGCCAAGCCAAATTAGTGCCGGCACACACTCTTCATTTGTCGGTTGTTTTCAGGACATCATGCCGACTTTTGCGCAGCTGGCCGGTGCAACAGGCGAACTTCCCGCCGATATCGATGGTATTTCCTTTGCGCCAACACTAAGGGGCCACGCAGACCAACAACGGCAACACGATCTTTTGTTTTGGGCTTTTTTCGAACGCGGAGGCGGGCGCGCCGGTCGCAGCAAGAATTGGAAAATCCTCCAACAGCCAATTCACTCGCCACCGAGACTCTACGACTTGTCGACCGATCTGTCCGAGCAACACGACTTGAGTGGTCGACATCCCGAAGTAGTCGACGAATTGGTCAAACGCATGGATCTCCAATTCGTCGACTCGCCAGATTGGCGTTTCCCGGAACCCAAAAAGCAACAAAAATAATGGCGGTCCGTTGCACCGCTCATTCACGAGTCGCGAGCTAATTGGCGCTACAGCCCATGTCGAACAGCAATCCGGGTTTGTTTGCAGGAATCGATGTCGGCGGGACGAACATCAAAATGGGCGTCGTCGATGCTGACGGGCACGTATTGGCCGAAACGAGTTTTCCAACCGAAGATCAGCGGGGACCGGCCGATGCGGTCGGACGGATGCGGCAGCGGCTGAACGCGCTGTTGAGCGAGCTGAACCCGCCCAGGACTTTGGAACAATTGCTCGCTGTTGGACTGGGGACGCCGGGAACCTTAGACATAAAGGGAGGGATGATTCTGGAGCCGCCCAATCTCCCGGGTTGGCGACATTTTCCGATTCGCGACGAGATCGCTACGGTGCTGGCCAAGCCGGTGACGTACACCAACGACGCCAATGCCGCGGCATTTGGAGAGTTCTGGCTGGGTGGCGGGAAACAGCACGACAGCCTGACGCTGCTGACCCTGGGTACCGGAGTTGGCGGCGGTTTGGTCGTGAATGGACGGCTGGTTCAAGGTGCGACCGGCAACGCGGCCGAACTCGGGCATTTGTGCGTGGACTACGCCACCGACGCCCGTCTTTGCTCGTGTGGCCTCCCGGGACACCTGGAAGCCTATGCCAGCGCCTCCGCGGTCGCGGCCCGTGCGATTGAATTGGCCCGCCAGGTGCCAGACGGACGGTTGGCACATCGACTCGCCGCAGCC
This sequence comes from Pirellulaceae bacterium, assembly GCA_041599835.1. Classification (GTDB taxonomy): domain Bacteria; phylum Planctomycetota; class Planctomycetia; order Pirellulales; family Pirellulaceae; genus CAJQPP01. The sequence goes on along the minus strand of JBFILF010000154.1, from coordinate 2,140 downwards.
GGCCGGCTCTCGGCCCGGGACGTTTACGAACAGGCGGCCCAAGGCGATCTTCAGTCGCGGTCGATCGTGATGGAAACCGCTGAGTGGATTGCCCGCGGGATCACGATGGTGGCACACGTGATTGACCCTGAAATTGTCATCCTCGGCGGTGCGATGGACTTTGGCGGTGAAGTCTCGCCCGTGGGTCTGCAGTTTCTGGAACGAATTCAACGATTGGTGCGCGAGCGGACGTTTAGCCAGGTGGCCGAAAAACTAATAATTGAATTTGCTCAATTAGGGTCCGCCGCCGGATGGATTGGCGCTGCCGGATTGGCCCGACAATCGTATGATTCTTCGTTCGAGGCCGCACCGTAATCTGTGCTAGATCACGCCATTGCCGTGAATTTGGTTTGATCGGACAATCCAGCGGCCGGATCTCTCAACAACTTTGCCGAACCGCCTTGGAAATTGCTCCTGATTCAAATGTCCGCGATTGATTGCCTACAAATTCGAAACTTTTGCATTATCGCGCACATCGATCACGGCAAGAGCACGCTGGCGGACCGTTTGCTGGAACACACTGGCACGGTCGCCAAACGAGACATGCAGGAACAGTTGTTGGATGACATGGCCCTGGAACGGGCTCGGGGCATCACGATTAAGGCTCGGGCTGTGACGATGCGGGCCCAATTTCGTCAAAAGACATTTGAACTCAACCTGATCGACACGCCCGGCCATGTTGATTTTCATTACGAAGTATCGCGATCGCTGGCCTGCTGCGAGGGAGCGCTGTTGCTGGTCGATGCCTTTCAAGGAGTCGAAGCCCAGACGGTGGCCAACGCCTACGCGGCGTTGGAACACGATTTGGAAATTATTCCCGTCATCAACAAAATCGACCTCAAACATCAAAGGGCTGACGAAGTTGCTCGCGAGATGGAACACGTTTTGGGAATCGATCCGGACTCGGTAATCCGGGTCAGCGCCAAGGCAGGCATTGGCATCGACGAGTTGTTGTCAGCCATTATCGAGCGCGTTCCACCACCGGCCGGCAATCCACACGACCGTTTGCAGGCCATGGTATTTGACTCCCATTACGATGAGTTTCGGGGAGCGATCACTTACTGCCGCATGATGAACGGAACGGTGCAGACGGGCGATCGCGTCAAATTTCTCCGCTCGGCCGAAACACACGAAGTTCAGGAGCTTGGCCATTTTTCTCCAAAGAAAACTCCGGCGCGGCAACTGCACGCCGGCCAGGTGGGGTACCTGATTTGCAACATCAAATCTCTCGAAGCAGCCCATATCGGCGACACAATCAGCACGGTCAACGATAGCGCACCTCCGCTGCCGGGTTATCACCGACCCAAACCCATGGTGTATTGCGGTCTCTATCCATCGGACGGCCAAGATTTTTCCGAACTGCGCGAAGCATTGACGAAACTGTCAATCAACGACCCGAGTTTCGAATTCTTGCCCGAATCCAGCGAAGCGCTCGGATTCGGATTTCGTTGCGGATTTCTCGGCCTGTTGCACATGGAAATCGTCCAACAACGACTGGAGCAGGAAGCGGATATCGACCTCGTCCAAACCGCGCCCAATGTGACGTATGAAATTGTCAAGCGCGACGGCGAGGTAATAGAAATCCATCGCCCGCAAGAAGTGCCTGACCAAGGCCAAATCCAGGAATTTCGACAGCCCGTCGTACGCGTCAATTTGATCCAGCCGGAAGAATACGTCGGCTCGATCATGAAACTGTGTCAGGAGCGTCGCGGCATACAGAAAAGCACCGAGTACCTGTCGCCGACTCGCGTCATGCTGGTTTACGATTTGCCACTGGCCGAAGTCATTTACGATTTGCACGACAAGGTTAAAAGTGCCACGCGCGGATTCGGAACCATGGATTACGAACTGGTTGGCTATGAGCCTGCCGAATTGGTCCGGGTCGACATCATGGTGAACGGCAAACGGGTCGACGCCTTGAGTATTATCTGTAATCGGGCGGATTCTGAGCGGCGGGGCCGAGCCGTCGTGAGAAAACTGAAGGACGAAATTGACCGCCACATGTTTGAGGTGGCCGTACAGGCCACCATTGGGACCCGCGTGATTGCCAGGGAAACTGTCAAAGCGCTGCGCAAAAATGTGACCGCCAAGTGCTACGGTG
>JBFILF010000153.1:0-10706 GCA_041599835.1 Pirellulaceae bacterium | reverse complement strand
TTGCCGAGACATGCGCCACCTGCCATGGCAACAGTGGCGAGGGGGACATCGGGCCAGCACTGCGCGATGCAACGTTCCTCGCGCTGGCAAACGATCGATTTATCTATGAAACTCTCGCGCAAGGTCGACCGTACACGCCCATGCCCTCGAGGGGGGATCTGCCGGCGGCAGACCTGGTCGGAGTAATGGCCTTGTTTCGTCGTTGGCGTGTCGAGTTCACCGCGGAGCGCCCCCCACCAAGCGCCTCGATCCCCGGAGGCGAGCCGTTTGTTGGCGCTCCGCTGTACGAGGTTCACTGCGCACGCTGCCACGGTGCGCGGGGCGAGGGCGGCCACGGGCCAGCACTGCATAATCGCGCGCTGCTGGCAAGCGCCTCACGCGAATACATCGTGGGGAGTCTAAGGCGGTGCCGCGATTGGGCGCCGCCCGCTGGAACCGACCCCGCCCTGGTTGGCCCGGACGAGCTTGAACCGGCTCAATTGGGCGCCCTGGCAAGCTACGTCCAGTCGTGGAGCCAATCGCCACTGCCCGTTGCGGTATCCGCATACCGCCCCGTGATGGGTGGCGATTCGAAACGCGGAGCCGAGCTGTTTACCAGCTACTGTGCCGGATGCCACGGTGACGGCGGCATCGATGGCTCGGCCCCGGCCATTGGCAATCCCCGACTGCTCGCTGACGTTTCCGATGGATTTCTGGCGGCCACCATCGTCGTCGGTCGTAGCGGCACGATCATGGAACCACTTGGCACTGGCGCCCCTGGGCACGAACGTCCACTTGTTTCGCCTGACGTCCGTGACCTGGTGGCTTACATTCGATCATTACATCCTGCCGACCCGAATCGGGACGCGCTCGCAACAACGCGGGGAGAAAAGCCATGACTCATTTCAATATTCAATATCAAATGACCATGCCGCATCGCCAACGACGGCGACTCACGCATGGCCCGCTTGCGTTGGTGCTCGCGCTTTTGACGCTGTCGCTGGGTTGCACCCAGACCGGATCGGACAGCGCCACGGAAGGAACGCCGGCAAGCCAAAGCACAACGGCATCGGCACCGGTCGAGGAACAAGGGCGGTGGGATCCGAACATCTCCGCCCGTTTCGAAACGGTCGACGCCGCCACGGCTGAACAACAGGGATGTCGCTCATGCCACACGGACATATCCGTTATCAACGAACGCATGCAACCTCATTTGCTGGCCGCCGCGCAGGGCCGTGCGGGATACGAGTGCGCGATCTGCCATGAGGGCAAACCCAACGCCACGACCAAACAGGAAGCACACGAAGGCATGTGGCCCAACCCGGCCAGCATGTGGGTGATGGGCGAAGGGCACGGCTGCGCCAAATGCCACAGCGAGAAGGGGGCATTGGCGACCGTCATGGGCGAGCCACTTGAGGGCGGACCGGTCGGGGGAGGCCTGCTGCAGGTCAAATCCGAACTTTCCGATCCCAGTGGGCGGACCGGCACGAACCACGTTTATCGCATGCAGCGCTCGCTGATGGCGCTTGAGACTGGAAAAGCGAACAAGACGTTGTCGTCCAACGGTGTGATCGCCAAGGGGACATTTCCTTATTCGAACTTTGATATGGACGATCCGGATGGGCAGGAACCGTCGGTCGGCTCGCCGGAATATAAGGAATGGATCAAGCGTGCGATCGACACGGGACTGATCCATCGCTGTCCGGAGGTGGACGCCATTCCCACGTTCGACGAGGGTGTGGAATTGTTCGGCGACCCGGCCAAGGCGGGTTTTGCTGACATGCACCGCAAGCAGTGCGCCCGGTGCCACGTATGGGGTGAAGGGCGTTCACGACGCGGTGATCACCGGGCTGGCGGGTGCGCCTCGTGCCATGTGCTGTACACCAATGACGCCCTGTATGAAGGGAACGACCTGATTATCCCCAAGGATCGCGGACCGCATGCGATGCGTCATGAAATCACTCGGCAAATTCCTGCGCAGCAGTGCAATCACTGCCACACGCGCGGAAAACGGATCGGTACGACTTACGTGGGCATGGTGGAGCATACGTATGTGGGTTCCGGAAAGACACCACCCTACGACGAGCAAGGTGATCCCCAGCGCAAACTGTACACCAAGGAATACAACCACGTTCGCGCCGACGTGCACTCCGAACGTGGCATGGACTGCGCAGATTGTCATTCCTCGATCGACGTGCACGGCGATGGAAATATCTATCCGGTGACCTACTTCCAGGTGGAAATCGGCTGCCAGGATTGCCATGGAACGCCCACCGACTATCCGTGGGAACTGCCGGTGGGATACGGAACACCGATCGAGCTTGAGGGCCCTCGCGGCACCTACGAAAAGGAAGGCTACCAATACCTGATTACCCAGCGAGGCAATCCCCGCACACGTTGGGTTAAGGAAGGTGACAAGGCGTTTGTCGTCAGCATCTACACGGGCAAGAAACACGAAGTTCCGTTGCTGAAAGAGCGCCAGCTGACCGACAACTGGAAGACGCCGCAAGGAAAAGCCTCCATGTCTCTGGTCAGTCAACACCTGCAGACCATGGAGTGCTACGCCTGCCACTCAACCTGGGCAGCCCAATGTTATGGTTGCCATGTCAACTACGACATGCGGAAACAGGGAACCGACTGGGCGTTGTCAGCGATGAATCGCTGTCCCAAAGGCAAACAGACCATCACGAAAACGGCAGGCGATATCGCCCTCGAAAATGTTGGTTTTGTTCGTTGGGAGCGGCCGATTCTGGGCGTCAATTACAAGGGTCGCGTGACTCCGCTGGAGCCGGGTTGCCAAGTGGTGTGGACGTTTACGGATGAGAATGGCGTCGTCCGCGAGTCGAACAGGATCTACGAGACGTCGGACGGATTTCCCAATCCGACCCTCGCCCCGCTGAACCCGCACGCCAATACTCTGGTGGCGCGAACATGCGAAAGTTGCCACACCGACCCCAAAGCCCTCGGATATGGCGAAGGCAAATCGCGCAGCGCGAAAGTGCTGGAAGGTGACATTCCGTTGTTCGCGAATCAGGGTCCTGGCTTGTTCGGCGACATCCCGGCATCGGTTCGCGCGACACCACAAATACCGGCGATTCCCGGATTCCCGTACACGTGGGACCAACTGGTCACGCGCAGCGGCAAGCGTGTTCAGAACATGCCATTACCCGCGGACCACCCGCTGACCGACGACCAGCGGAACAAGATGGAGCGAGAAGGACTTTGCGTGTCCTGTCACAAACACTACAACACGCCAACCTGGGACCGGGTCCGCGAGCGGATGAAAGCCGTGCTCAATGTCGAGGGTCGAGCGCTCAAGCCAGAGGAGCATGATCGCGCCGTTGAGGCTGCCCTGCTCGCGCTCGCCAATGAACCCGTAGGACGTGAAACCGTAGAAGTTGAAGCCGCAGCCGCAAACCAACGGCCCTACAGCGCCATGGTGGAATGGATCAAGTCCAAAGCCATTTCCGATCACGAGAAATAGCGCCGATTGCCCTTGCGGAAATTCACGCGGTCGCGGAACAAGCCAAACTCGTCAAAGTTGCCAAGTGCTCGGCTCGAATGATTCCTTGCGCCAGTCAACTGCCCAACATGGCGTGCGGCTGTTCAGCACGCGGCAGCTACCCATGCCTGGCGCTTGATGCCCTGGCTTCGTTTTTCCCGGCAATGAGTGGCCAGCCGTGCGTCACCGCACGCAAGCAACGGTTGCGGGTGGCCAGCAAGGGCATTCGGGCCACCGGGCACGGCCCATGGAAATTTTCACTAATCGTTACAACCGGAACATTATCTTTTGATATACCCGAAGAACCGGCAATTTCCGATCTACCACTAGGACCGGTTCTCCGACTCGCAGGGGTTATTCCAAATGCGCCTCATCCTCGTCGAGATCGAGATCATGACTGGCATTGGTACCGCAAACTTGAAAATGGATTGAAAAAGATGCGTTTGAAAAGCTATGCGGAATCGGCACGGGCGCGAGCACTCGTCACCCTGACCCTGCTGCTCGTTGCCATCGAAGCAACTGCCGTGGTTGCAGCCTCGCCGCAGCATCACGGCGGCGAAGAGGGTACGTTCGGCCGCGTGTCACCGCACCAAGTTTCTGAAGCAGGGCGTTTGGGCGATGGCCGGGGTTTGCACTACTACGGTGCTCAGCTTCAGAATTCGGGCAATGAAGCTCTAAGGGCTGATTCGGAGCTTCCGCATCAAGGGATCGAACAACTGGAAGCCAACAACGATGAAGATGATTCGGCGGGCTTTGGCTTTATCGATGATTGGAATAACAGTCTTTGGTTCGAAACCGAAGACGGCAATTTTCGTGCAAACTTCGGTGGTAGGGTCGAGCAGGACTGGGTGTGGATTACCGGTGACGAGGATCTGGAAAACACGGTTGGCCCACTGGAAGATGGAATCTTCTTTCGCCGGGCACGGATTCAAGGAGCCGGAAGGGTGTACGGCCTCATTGACTACTTTGCCGAATTCGAGTTTGCCGCCGTTGAGAGGATCGTGTACCAGGACGTGTGGATTCAGCTTCGTGACGTACCCGTGCTAGGTCATATTCGCACCGGTCATCTGAAGGTACCCTTTGGTCTGGAGAATGAGACAAGCGCCCGGCACGTAACGTTCATGGAACGCTCGGCCGTCCATGACGCGTTTCAGCAGGAATACGACCCAGGTATCATGTTCTGGAACACCGTGCGCGAGGACAATTTCCGTTACGCGGTTGCCTTGCTGAGGTTCGACCCGCTCGAATCGGGCAGATCCTTCGGAGATGGGGAATACTCGATGGCGGCTCGCCTCTCCGGCGTGCTGCTCCACAATGAGGACGACTCGCGCCTGCTGCACGTGGGCGGGTCTGTGCGGGTCAACAATTCCACATTCGACGACGGTTTGGGGTTTAGCGGCGTCCAGTTTCGAGCCAGACCGGAGCTCAGAAATACACCGAACTTCGTGGATACGGGTTTCTTTGAAGCCGACAATGTCGACTTCGTCGGCGCGGAAGCCGCGATGGTGCTGGGGCGATTTTCAGCTCAGGGAGAATATGTGCACGCGCAGGTTGACGACGCCTTTTCGCTGGCAGGTGCTCCGTTGGGCAATGTGGACTTCTCGGGCTACTACGTGTACATGAGCTACTTTCTGACCGGAGAGCACCGACCCTACAGTCGCTCGAACGGCGGCTTTGGTCGCATTAAGCCTTGCCAGAATGTGCTGCCGGGCGCAGGGATCTGCAGCTTCTTGCAGGGTGCCTGGGAACTGAAAGCCCGCTATTCCAATGTCGACCTCACCAACGGCGGCATCGCGGGGGGCAGATTGCAGACGGCGACAGTCGGACTCAACTGGTATCTGATTCCTAATTCGAAGATCCTTTGCGACTACATATGGGCGCGTCGCGACGCCCCGGTCGGCAGCGGCGAAGCCCACATGCTTGGTCTCAGGTTCAACGTCGAGTTCTAAAGCAAACGCACGAAATCGTTGCTCGTGAGGGGATGGTTTCAGTCAGCGAAAAGGGCGGCCAGTATCAACATCCTGCCGTTGGGATAATGAATCAGGCGTCCCAACGAATCCGCAAGTTTGGCTCGATGTTTGGACTCGCACTATCAGAGCGCAAATCGGTGGAACTGAAATCCAAGCTAGAAAATCCCATTGAGGCAATGCCGCGTGAGCATTTAGGGCGCGGCTAAGCGTATCTGACATACTGTCGGCGGAATTTCCTAGCTTCTCGGCAATCTCTTTCCCCAAGGCGGTAGATGCGTTCAATGAAGATTCGGATCTGGCCCGCCATCGAGGACTTCGTGAACCGCACCAGACGAGACTTGGTTCAAAGTTGGGTCTAACTTGCCGGTCGATAAAGCTTGGGAAGCGACTGGTCCAGCGTGAGATCTTTCCCGGCGGTCATGTGCCCACCGCGAAAAGCGATTGCCAAGGCAGCTGGAATTGCGGCTTCGGCAAGCACCACCTCAGCCTTCCAACGCGTTATCTCTGCTCGCATCTCCTGTTGCGCGGCAATGGCATTGGCCTTGCGGGACTCTGCTGCGGCACGGGCCATGCGTGTATCGGCTTCTGCCTGTTCCGTCTGGAGGCGTGCGCCGATATTGTCACCGATATCGACCTCCGCGATGTCAATCGACACGACTTCATAGGCAGTGTTTGTGTCGAGCCCACGATTCAAAACGCTGGTGGATATCTGGTCAGGTTGAGACATCACATTGGCATAAGTCTGTGCGGAACCGATGGAACTGATGATGCCTTGGCCCACCCTGGCGATAATGGTTTGCTCAGTAGCTCCGCCAATTAATTGATCCAGGCACGTACGTACCGTTACGCGAACGTGAACTCGCATCTCAATACCGTCTCTGGCCACCGCACTGAGCCAGGTTTTGGCACTGTATTCGCTTGACGGACAGTCAATGACTCGAGGCGTGACGCTCGTTTGAACTGCTTTCAAAACGTTTCGTCCCGCCAAGTCAATTGCTGCTGCTCGGTCAAAATCCAGATTCATCCCAGCTTGTCGCGCCGCGATGATTGCGCTCAAAACTTGCAGCACATTGCCACCTGCCAAGGCATGGGCTTCAAGGTCATCGGTACTCATGCCGGATTGGCGATCGATGTTCAATCCCGCCTGTCGCCCCATGACCTTGGCGGTAACAATCATGGTGGGATTGACTCGGCGCAGGCTCATTCCAACGAGACTCAGAAACGTCACGTCAGCGCTGGACGCCCAGGCCTGAATCCACAACAGGCCGAATTTGATGAACAACACAACGATCGTCAACAAGAATGCTAAAGCAATTCCTGATGCAATGTACATTAGCGTCGGTGTCAAGCTCAACGCGAGGAGATTGTTAATAGTTCACCCTGTGCATTCCTGCAGGCTTGTCAGTTGATCAAGATTGAGCGAGGCACAATTTAGCCGCTCGAAACGTCACCATTTTCTCATTCTGTACATCCCACAATTTCAATCGGAGACAACGAATGATCTCTAAAGGGCTGAGCGAAGTACCCACATTGGATTGAAGCTCTTCAATACCAACCATCGCTTCGTGTAATCGATAAAACGGAATCTTGGCGTTCAAATGATGGACGTGATGATAACCAATGTTTCCGGTGAACCAGTGCATCAGCTTTCCCATTTTCATAAAACTGGAGGAATGCAGAGCGGCGAATACATAATCCCATTCCTGGCCAATGCGGCGCGCCATGCCGGGAAAATTGTGTTGCGCATAGAACAAATACGAGCCCATCGCCCCAGCGATCGTCATTGGTATGATCATTCCCCAGATGAATGCATGAATGGAAATCATTGCCAATCCAACTGCCAATCCAACGTGGGCTAAAATCGCCAAGCCAGCCATGTAATGCAATTTGGGATTGGCCAAAAAATTACTCAACGACATCGCCCACAAAAAGGCCGTGATATAACCGAATGCGATGGTCAGCGGATGACGCGAAATTCGGTATGCCAATCGTTGCCAGACTGAAGCCTTTGCAAACTCCTCAGTTGTCATCAAAGGATACGAACCTTGCACGGGCCCAAACGACTTCGAATTGTGTTTATGGTGTTCATCGTGAGAGTGTTTCCACACGCTTGGCGGACTCAACGTTAAAATGCCATATGCGTGCAAGATGATTTTCGCGAGAACAGATTTTCGCAATATCGCGCCGTGCATATAGTCGTGATATATAACAAACAATCTTACAAGCAAAAGCCCGGCAAAAAAGCTGCAGGTGACGTAAACAAACCAATATGATGAAATGCTGGCCAAGGCGATCAACAACCCCGTCATCATCGTTGTCGAAATCAAGCACCACCAACTTTTGAATCGTTGTTCCTGGGCAAAAGGCTTGGTTGCCAAAATTAGTTCTTTTCCGGTCCGCATGTATTCCTCAAGTCAAAATCAAATTGGATCTGTTGGCTATGGTTTGTCGACCCGCAGCGGACATTCGCTGGAGGGTTACACCCATGGACAAGCTTGCGTTTTCAGTCTTGGCCCGACAGTTGAATGATGCCGACAACGCATCGGATGCTTCGCCGAGGCACCGAGGATTTCAGTTCCTGGCATCGCTGGCGAACTGACGAGTAAGCCATGCTATCGGCCAGCTCATATCTTTCTGCCCGCACAAACCAAAACGCCATGCCACCCGTGTGGTGCGCGGGATGATGATTAGACCTGGAGGCTTGAGTGGCTAACGGACCCTGGGGGCCCGGTTTCTGCCATTTCTTGCCTTCCATGATTATTCGGACAAGCACTTCGATTGCTTGGCGAAATCGAGTGTTTCGACGCACTTCTGCACCTCTCAGAAATCGGTCAATGACCGATTGTGCTTCCAATTCGCGGACGATACCGTCCCAAGGCGCTCGAGCGTGGTGTGGTTCCGACTCGTGCATTCGCCGCTGGCGATCGGAGTCATCAAAGAACTTCAACACGAAATCGAACGGCTGATTCACGTCATTGGCCACGTCGGCAAACTTCTTTCCTTGGGCATCGCTCAAGAAAACTTGCCTGGAAACTCGCATGACTGCCATGATTTCCCGTGGCGAGAGATTTAGTAGTTGTACGTGCAAAAATTGTATCTGCACAACTTGGGTCTGGCAATAGGTGATCGTCCAATCGCGTGAATCGGCAGCCCGATGACGGGGATTCCGGCATGACTAATTGTCATTACCAGAGATTGCTGCGCCACATGCAGGCATTTGCCCCATTTAGTTATTTTGCCCTTGGTTACCCACCGATAACGATGTAGGCTTCAGTAAGACTCGTGGCAAATCATTGTCGCGAAGCCAATTTGATCGGAACAATAAGACGAACCCAATGGGGTTAAACAGAGTCCGATCGACGAGATAAATCACTGGGCGGGATGCCCAATTTCTCGACGGCGAATGGATATTCGTCCTCAGCTGCAAGAATTGGTTGTATTGTTCGACGAGCGAACGGCGACCCATCTTTTCAACTGAAACCGTTCCGAAATTTCTTGTTGTTCGGTCGGCGCCTGTTTTCAACGGCTCAGCCATCATGACGAGCTGCCGATAATGGCGGAATATTGACCGCGCTTGTGCAATCCGGAACGTTGTCCCACAGACATAGGAATCGATCCAGGAACATATTTCGTTCCATGAAAATCCATCGAAACGACCACCTATCATCGAGAGAAATTATTTGAAGACCTTTGACCATTTTGATCTGTTCGCACCGCTCAAGCGTTCGTTGGCAGAACGAAAATATATCACTCCGACCCCCATTCAGGCCCAAACCATTCCATCTGCCATTGGCGGCAAAGACATTCTAGGTTGCGCGCAAACCGGAACTGGAAAGACGGCTGCGTTTGCGTTGCCAATTCTCGATTTTCTCGGGCACGAACGCCCGCGACTTCAACCAAACTGCCCGACGACACTCGTGTTGGCGCCAACGCGTGAACTGGCCCTGCAAATTAGCAAAAGTTTCCAAACTTACGGCAAGCACATGCGGTTCAGCCTGGCACTCGTTTATGGAGGCGTCAATCAACAACGGCAAGTTAAGGCCATGAAACCCGGCGTCGATGTTCTGATTGCCACGCCTGGCCGTTTATTAGACTTAATGAACCAAAACCACATTGATCTGAGAAACGTTCAGGTCTTTGTGCTGGACGAAGCCGACAGAATGCTCGACATGGGATTCCTTCCGGCTTTAAGGAAGATCATTGCGGATCTTCCGGAGGAACGTCAATCACTTTTCTTTTCGGCGACTCTGCCAAAGAAAACTGTGGAACTCTCGAACCGGCTTTTATTCAATCCGGTTCAAGTCATGGTTTCGCCCGATTCACCTGATGTTGATCGAATCACACAAAGTATCCGTTTGGTGCAACGCAGCGAAAAATTTCCTTTGCTTCGTCAGCTGTTAACCTGTCATTCGGTCAAGCGAACTATTGTCTTTTCACGCACAAAACGCGGTGCGAGCCAAATAGCGCGGAAACTTGAGAATGCTGGCATCAGCAGTATCGCCATTCATGGCAATAAGACTCAGAGCGCTCGCCAAAAGGCGCTCGAATACTTCCGCCGAAAACGAATCGCGGTTTTAGTCGCAACCGATGTTGCCTCACGGGGAATTGACATCGAAGGCATTACCCATGTGATTAATTATGATATGCCGGTTGATCCCGAAAGTTACATTCATCGTATTGGGCGAACCGGCCGCGCCGGTGCCGACGGAATTGCAATCAGTTTTTGTTTGCCGGCAGAGCGCGCGGAATTGCGAGCAATTGAACGGCTTATTGGCCGGCGACTAAACATCGAACAACTCGATAATCATGTTGAATCGATGGCCACAACGTGCAGCAAACCGCGGCGGCGATCTTCTTCTCATGCGCGTAACCCGCGCCGACGAAGACGCGAGAATCAATACGCTGGGCCGATGCCCAAATCAATCCAGAGATAAACTAAAGAAACGATTCATGCGGACTACTTGCCTGTGACGCGATTCAGGCAGTTTAGGAGAAATGAATGACAGGATTCTTGATGACCCTTGCATCATTGTGCGGCGTCATGTTTACCTTGCCAGAATGGAACCACAGCAAAAAATGGGGCTACAAACCATTCGCTGTTATGTGCCTGGTAACGATCGTGATGGGTGTTTTGTGGGCGACGGAACGGAACTGAACATGGGCTGCGCATGCGTTAGCCAACAATCAGTTAAACCTGGTTAAGAAAAAGCATTTCAGGTAATCACTGGGGATATGACAGTTCATGTTCCTGCGAT